>JAEZDQ010000138.1 GCA_023433225.1 Bacteroidota bacterium
AAACTTATGGGCTGGAGGGTTCGGGCAGGGACTGGTGAAATATAATCGCGGGACGGATCGGTTTGAAAAAATCCCCATCCCATTTACAGACAAAGATGTCATTCAGATTACGCCTGTATCCAATGACACGATTTGGGTGCACACCTGGTCGGGCGGAATTTATGCTTTGAACATCGATGATTACAGCGCGCATCCGAAAACCCTTAACGGAAAAACCATCGTCCGTTCACGTACCAGTTTCCGGGACTCATCCGGGAAAATCTGGATTGGAAGTGATGAGGGCTTGTACAAAATCGGAGATAAAAAAATCACACATTACGATAATTTGTCGAACGAAAGGGTCTTTTCGATTACAGAGGATATTGATAAAAATATTTGGGTAGGTACGGCAAAGGGTTTGAATAAGATTAACCCTGAAACCCAAAAAGTAGTTTTCTATACTAAACAGCCCGGGCTTCCCAATGATTTTATTTATGGTGTGGAATCTGACAATAAAGGGCATATATGGGTTTCGACCAATTATGGCATTTCGGAATTTAATCCGGAAACAAGCCTGTTTAAAAACTATTCGCAGAATGACGGCCTTCAGAATAATGAGTTTAACGGTAAGGCCTCTTACAAGGACAGCTTGGGGTATTTGTATTTTGGCGGGATGAACGGATACAATGTGTTTCATCCGGACAGTATTTTCATCAACCGCAAAGTCGGAAAAACCCTGATTGAAAATGTCCGGTTATTCGGGAGACCCATTGAAAAAAACGTGCTTTATGCCGATACGCTGGTATTCTCACATGACCAGAATGTAATTACGTTTGAATATGCCAGCCTGAATTACCTTTGGCCCGAAAAAAACCGCTATACATTTTTACTGGAGGGTTTTGATAAGGAATGGCGGCCGGTAACCAAAGAACGCAATACGACCTATACCAATTTAGACCCGGGCACTTATATTTTCAAAGTGAGGGGCAGCAACAACGAATTGATTTGGGGCAAGCCGGATATCATTACCGTTATCATACAATCACCGTGGTACAATACAGTGTGGTTCCGTTCGGTTTTGGCCTTCTTTCTGATTTTTGCGGTGCTCGCCTTTTTCCTTTATAAGAATTACCAGCAAAAGCAAATCAATCTTCGGTTATCGAAAATGGTGGAGGAGCGGACACAGGAGTTGAGCGAATCCAACGATGCTTTGAATCATTCATTGGAAATTTCGGAAAAACAGAAAGAAAACATCGCCTTTCTGATGCGGGAGCTCAATCACAGAGTGAAGAACAACCTTCAGATTATAACCAGCCTTATTGACATCCAGGACATCGGCATCAACGACCCTGAAGCCAAGGAAAAGCTTAAGATTTTACAATCCAGAATTTTTACGGTATCCCGCATCCATGATGTTCTCAATATTACCGAAGAACGCTCCTACATCCGGATGGATAAATTTATATCCAACTTGGCGGAAGAACTGATAGAATTCTCGGGTGAAAAAATAAAACTCAATCTGGAGCTGGAACCTGTTTTGTATGGAGTGGAGAAGCTGACTTATCTCGGACTGGTAATCAATGAGCTGATCACCAATTCTGTCAAACATGCTTTTGCCGAAAACTCCATTCACAAAGAAATTTCTATTTCCTTAAAAGAAAAAGACGGCCGGTTAGCATTGATATACAAAGACAACGGAAAAGGGTTTCCTGCGGAAACAGTGAGTGATTCTGAAAAAATGGGCATGAACCTCATCAAATCCTTAGCGCGTGAACTGAGAGGCACTTCAGAACTCCAGAACGATAATGGAGCCGCCTTTATTATGACTTTCAACAAATACAACCATACGTAATGCCAAAACAAGTACTGATACTGGAAGATGAAATCATTATTGCCAATGGGGTTAAATTACACCTAGATAAAAATGGTTACGAATGTGAAATCGCCACCAATTCACCGGAAGCGGAAGCCCTGCTGGAAAATCACAGGTTTTGTGCCATCATCAGCGATATCAATTTAAACCATGAAATATCGGGCATCGACTTCATAGAAAAACATATAGGAGACAGTATCCCGGTCGTTTTCCTCACGGCTTACAGCGATTTGGAAACCATGAAGCAGGCCGAACGAACTTTGCCCTACGCATACATTACCAAACCGTTCAACAAGAACCACCTTTTGATCACGCTGAACCTGGCCATTACAAACCACAAAAAGAGATTTATACATAATTTTCCCGAAGATATCAACATAGAGGAATTGTCACTCAGCAAGCGCGAAATAGAAATACTTCATCTGCTGTCCCAAAGCAAAACGACCGAAGAAATATCAAACGAACTCAACATAAGCCCACTGACAGTTTCAACGCATAGAAAAAATATATTTAAAAAAACCGGAACCAAAAGCATCATCGAACTGATTTCACTTTCAATAGAAAAAGGTTGGATTTAAGGTTTCGTAACTCAACATTAAAATGTTTCTGCCATGGAAAAATTAGTATTAGATCGGGCTGCAAAAATCTGGAAAGAAATCGGGCAACACAAAAAACCCCGGGAACTCACCGTAGAAATAGAGATTTATAAGAAAATGCTCAACCTGTTTCAGGTCGGCGATTATTGTTACTTTATCTTTAACCCGCCCGAAATGCGGATGGAATACACCAACACATCCATTACCAAACTCCTGGGCTATGAACCGGAAGAATTTACCTTGGAAAAATTCTTGGAAATCATCCACCCCGATGATCTGCCGGTTTACCTGAACTTTGAAGCAACCATCACCCAATTCTGGCAGAGCCTGCCGCCGGAAAAAGTATTTAAATACAAAACCCGCTATGATTTCAGGATACGATGTAAAAATGGCCAGTTTAAAAGGCTGTTGCAACAGGTAGCCGTGATTCAGAGCGATGAAGACGGAGCCGTGCTCAGGACTTTCGTAATATTTACAGACATCACAAGCCTGAAAAAAAACAATAAAATGGTGTTGTCAATTATGGGTCTGGAGGGCGAACCTTCTTATATAGACATACAGCCCGTAGAGGCTCTGGTTCCCTACAAAAGCATCCTCACAAAAAGAGAAATTGAGGTTTTTCGTTTGCTGGTGGACGATTGCCAAACCGCAGAAATAGCTTACATTTTGGGAATCAGTCCACACACGGTCAGCACGCACCGTAAGAATATTTTTAAAAAGACCAAGACCAACTCGGTTTTGCAACTCGTAAAACTGGGACTGGAAAAGGGATGGATTTAGTTTGTTTTTCGCAAAAATCAGGAATACATCGAAAAGGTTTCATACATCTTTTGGAACAAAAATTCTGATAAGACCCTTTGGAATCATCTCCGGCGGTCTTTGGTTCACAATAATTCCAGCTTCATATTCAAAAATAGTTTTTAAATTTGCTTCCTTGACGATTTAGTTATGGCAGAAAAAACATTCAGAGAAGTCATTGCGGAAGCAATGAGTGAAGAAATGAGGAGAGACCCCTCCGTTTACCTGATGGGTGAAGAAGTCGCGGAATACAACGGAGCCTACAAAGCTTCCAAAGGAATGCTGGACGAATTCGGGCCGGAAAGGGTGATCGACACCCCGATTTCCGAAGGCGGCTTTTCCGGTATCGCCGTGGGTTCAGCCATGAACGGCTGCCGTCCGATTGTGGAATTCATGACCTTTAATTTCTCTCTGGTGGCCATCGACCAAATTATCAACAATGCCGCAAAAATGTATCAGATGTCCGGCGGGCAATGGAACGTTCCCATCGTTTTCCGTGGACCAACCGGCTCTGCGGGACAATTGGGCGCAACCCACTCCCAATCATTTGACAATTGGTATGCCAATACACCCGGGCTGAAAGTAATTGTTCCTTCCAATCCTTATGATGCCAAAGGTTTGTTGAAATCAGCTATCCGCGACAATGACCCGGTGATTTTCATGGAGTCCGAGCAAATGTATGGTGATAAAATGGAAATTCCTGAAGGTGAATATTTAATCCCGATCGGTGTGGCGGACATCAAAAAAGACGGAACGGATCTCACGATTGTATCCTATGGAAAACTGATGAAAAACGCATTGGCCGCCGCAGAGCAACTCGAAAAAGAAGGCATCAGCGCAGAAGTCATCGACCTGAGGACTTTACGTCCACTCGATTATGATACCATCATCCATTCGGTGAAGAAAACCAACCGCTTGGTCGTTTTGGAAGAATCTTGGCCGTATGGCTCTATTTCGACTGAAATCACTTATATGGTGCAACAAAAGGCATTTGATTATTTGGATGCGCCGGTGAAAAGGATTACTGCACCCGATATTTCCGCTCCTTATTCGGCCGAATTGTTCAAAGCTTGGTTCCCAAGCATCGAAAAAGTCGTGGAGGCCGGAAAATCCGTTTCTTACAAACAATGAGAATAATTTGAAAAGAATAAAAAACCTTCTGTTTGCAGAAGGTTTTTTTGTGGATATTTGTAGCATCTATGTCAAAATTAAATTGCCTGGTTTTAGCCTTTTTCTGTGGATGGGTTTCGCTGTCTGCCCAAGTCAAAGTTTCCGGGACTCTAACGGACGGTAAAACCAACCGCCCCATCGCGTATGCAGAAATAACCCTACCGAATGCAGGTGTTTTTACAACGACCAATACAGACGGGAGTTTTTATTTGGAATCGACAGAAAACGATTCGGTCATTGAGGTTTCCATGCCCGGCTATGAATTCCTCCAAATGGAATTGAATTCCAAAGTCAATTACAATTTCCGCATTCAATTGAACCCGGAAAATGCCGAACAAAATCAGACCGTGGAACTGGATGAAGCCACCCTTACCAACACCCGCAAAAAATACAAAAACAAAAAGGAAAATCCCGCTTATGCGATTTTGAACGAATTGTGGAAACGCAAACGCCGCAACGGACTGCGCATTGTTCCGCAATATGAATACGAAGAATACGAAAAATTACAGTTCGATTTGAACAATGTGGACAGTGCATTGACCAAAAACCGGATTTTCAAAGACATGGAATTCATTTTCGAAAGAATCGACACTTCGGATATTACCGGAAAAGCTTATCTGCCCGCTTTCCTCAACGAATCCCTCTACAGGGTTTACGGCAGGAATGAACCTTCACGAAGGGAGCGAAAAGACTTGATTGCGAATAAAAGTTCCGGTTTTGACGACAATGAAATCGTCACCCAAACCCTTAAAAACCTCTATAAAGAATTCGATATTTATGAAAACAGATTGAATTTTTTCAATAAAAATTTTGTCAGCCCCGTAGCACGCGACGGCTTTTCGGTTTATGAATACGAACTTTCCGATACGCTGAACATCGACGGTGTAGAATGTTACCGCATCAAATATTACCCAAAACGCGACGGGGAATATACCTTCATGGGCGATATGTACATCAGTATGGGTACATATGCGGTCAAGGAGGTGACAATGCAAAGCACCAAAAATATTGACGTGAACTTTGTCCGCGACATTTTTGTAAGCCTGCAATTCGAAGTGGAAAGCGACTCCATTTTTTATCCGAAAAGGGATTATATCTTGTTGGATATGGCCTTGGTCAATAAAAAATCATCGGCAAAAGGTTTGTTTGCACACCGAACCGTTTCCTACAAAGATTTCAATTTCGATAAACCCCATCCCGATGAATTTTACAATGAAAGGAATCATGACCCCTATACATCGGGGGCATTTGAAAAAAATGATTTGTATTGGGCAGGAGCACGGCATGAACGCTTGTCTAAAAACGAAGACGGAATTTATGAAACACTCGACAGCTTGCAACAAGTACCGCGTTTTCGTCGGATTGTGAAAACCGTCGAAGTCCTTGGATCGGGTTATTACCAGGTTTGGAATGCTGTTGACATCGGGAATTTATATTCAACCGTCGGTTACAATGAAATTGAAGGTTTCCGCCTGCGTGCCGGAGCCAGAACTTATTTTTCTCAAAACGATATGTGGCGCGTAGCGGGTTATCTGGCGTATGGGTTCCGGGATCATCAATTCAAATACGGAGCCGAAGCAAGGTTTATGTTCAATAAGTACAACCGTTTCCAAATCGGGGCAGGAACCAAGCGCGACATTGAACAATTGGGCGTACAACTAACCACTTCCGACGGGATTATGACGCGGAGTTTTGCTTCCTCCTCCATCATCAGCCAAGGAGCCAACGACAAATTAAGCCATATCAATAAAACCAATGTATATACCTCCATCGACCCTTGGAAGAATTTCACCATTCGCTTGGACGGCAACTACCAAACCACCCGCGCGGCCGATCCTGCATTATTCAACATCGGTTATATCAATGAAAAAGGTTATTTGGAACACCATTTAATCGACACCAACCTGAGTTTGTCCCTGATTGCACGCCCGGGGGCAAAATTCTCCCGCTTCGGGATTGACCGTTATGAGCACAGCACCCTCGCACCGACTTTTATGTTGCGCTATACCAAAGGTTTCAGCGGATTGTTCAACAGCCAGTTCGATTACGACAAATTGCAGTTTTTCTTTGCAAAGCCTTTTTTAATCGGCTCTTTCGGAAAATCGGAAGTGGTATTTGAAGCCGGGAAAACCTTCCAAGGACTGCCGCTCTCCCTATTGAGTGTGATTCCGGGCAATGAAAGTTACGGTCTGGTTCCCGGCACCTTTTCCCAATTGGATTATTATGAATTTGTGACGGATACTTACAGCACAATGAGTTTGGACCATCATTTCAACGGATGGATTTTGAACAAAATCCCTTTGATTAAAAAATTAAAAATCAGGGAAGTGGGCTTTTTCCGTGCGGCTTGGGGCGACATTTCCGATAAAAGCCTGTATATCAACCGCTCGGATATTCCTTATTTGGCCCCGAATGACAAAATTTATTTCGAATACGGATTCGGAATCGAAAACATCGGCTTTGGGAATTTTCGCCCTTTACGAATTGACTTCAACTGGAGAGGGAATTACCTCAACCTCCCGGACGCACGGAAATTCGGCATCACCATCGGGATGGGTATGATGTTTTGATTTTCAAATTCTTGGGCGGATTTATATCCGAATTTGAATATTCTTCTGCATAAATCCTCCAAATACTTTTGAAATAACGCGAATGTAGTATATTTGCAGACTGTTAAAATTTCTAAAAAGTTATGAAAGAACTATTTCTATGGATTCCGGTAATTCTGTCTGTTATTGGCTTGGTTTTTATGGCAATCAAAAGAAGTTGGGTATTGAAACAAGATGCCGGCGATGGGAAGATGAAAGAAATTTCCGACTACATCTATGAAGGTGCCTTGGCATTCTTGAAAGCCGAGTACCGGTTGTTAACTTTTTTTGTAATCGGAGCAAGTATCGTATTGGCTGGAATCACATTTATTCCGGGTGTTCAAACACATTTATTAATAGTAATCGCATTTGTATTCGGTGCGTTTTTCTCTGCATTGGCTGGGAACATGGGGATGAAAATCGCCACCAAAACCAATGTCAGGACGACCCAAGCCGCGCGAACCAGTTTACCGCAGGCATTGAAGGTATCCTTCGGCGGTGGAACCGTTATGGGATTGGGCGTTGCCGGATTAGCCGTATTGGGTTTAACGGGGTTCTTTATTATATTGTTTAAAATATTTATGAATGGCACATGGACTTCCACCGGAGACATGGTCATCGTACTGGAAACCCTTGCCGGATTCTCACTGGGCGCAGAATCCATTGCATTGTTTGCACGTGTGGGCGGCGGGATCTATACGAAAGCAGCCGACGTAGGTGCTGATTTAGTAGGTAAAGTCGAAGCGGGGATTCCGGAAGACGACCCCCGTAATCCTGCTACAATTGCCGATAACGTTGGGGATAACGTAGGTGATGTTGCCGGAATGGGAGCCGATTTGTTCGGGTCTTATGTGGCCACCGTTTTGGCCGCAATGGTTTTGGGTAATTACCTGATCCAAGACATGGGAGGCAATATTGTGGATGCTTACAACGGAGCTGCCAACTTTAGCGGAATCGGCCCGATATTGTTACCAATGGCAATCGCCGGTTTTGGGATTTTATTCTCCATCATCGGAACCATGTTGGTCAGAATCAAAGACAACAATGCAAAAGAAAAACAAGTACAAGGTGCTTTGAACGTAGGAAACTGGGTCGCGATTATCCTGACCGCAATCGCTTGTTTCCTGTTGGTAAAATACATGTTGCCCGAAACCTTGAAAATGGAATTTTTTGGTGAAGGCTTGAAAGATATTTCCTCTATGAGGGTATTTTATGCAACCATCGTCGGATTGGTTGTAGGTGGGGTGATTTCATCCGTAACCGAATACTATACCGGATTAGGCACCAAACCTGTTTTGGGTATCGTCCAAAAATCGTCCACCGGAGCTGCTACCAATATCATCGCCGGTTTGGCTACGGGAATGATTTCCACTTTCCCGACCATCTTATTATTTGCCGGTGCCATTTGGGCCTCTTACGCTTTTGCCGGATTCTACGGAGTCGCATTGGCCGCATCCGCGATGATGGCCACAACCGCGATGCAATTAGCCATCGACGCTTTCGGCCCGATTGCGGACAATGCAGGCGGGATTGCCGAAATGAGCGAACTGCCCAAAGAAGTACGTACCCGAACCGATATTTTAGACTCGGTAGGTAACACGAC
>JAEZDQ010000204.1 GCA_023433225.1 Bacteroidota bacterium
GTTTATCTTCACCTCCTTCAATATTCACTTTGGTCGTAACAGCAGGATGTTGGCCTGTTTGGATGGCATATTGTTCTGCCGGCAATCCAAATGAATCATATCCCATGGGATGAAGAACGTTGAATCCCTTCAACCTTTTGTATCGCGAGAAAATATCGGAAGCGATATAACCCAGCGGATGACCAACGTGTAACCCGGCTCCGGAAGGATAGGGAAACATGTCCAACACATAATATTTGGGTTTTGGAGAATTATTTTCTGCGCGAAATGTTTTGTTTGTCGCCCAGTATTTCTGCCATTTGTCTTCGATTTCTTTGTGTAAATAATGCATGGTTAGTGAATAGCTGCTAAGTTCAACAATCGGGTTGCAAATTTAAACCTTTTTAAAGGAAATCGGCCTATTGATTTTGTATTCAGCCTTCAACCAGTTTAACCTAAGCCTTTCAATTATTTCATTATTTTTGTACAAAATCAAAAAAGCGAATTGGCACCCAAAATTAGGAATAAGAAAGGAAGTCGTAAATGGAAATACCTGTATTGGACGATGGTGGTTTCGATTTTCATCGCATTGATTGTGATGGTCCGTTTTGTTTTGGATGTTTCTAAAATTTACGTAGATAAAACTTTACCTATCAACCCCTACTACATTGAATGGAAACAGGAGCCCAACGGGACCATACGGCTGAATGAACCTTATTATTTGCAAACACGGCACAAATTCATACGGGAAAATTTAGAGAAACTCAAGCTGGACACGGCGATTTACAACCCTTTGATTCTTCGTTCAAAAACGGGCGGTACTTTGGCTGACGTGGAGCATCCTTATGTTTTGTGGAAAAAAGCCAACAACGACACCATCCATGTTTTGAAGAACAATATCCTGCTCAGTTTTAAATTCACGACCTTAGATTAATTTATCGCGTTTACTTTTTGGAAGTGATTTTACAACCAATTCATAGGAATGGTTGACCAATTTTTCTAAAAGTTCCTCCCACAAACCCCCTTCGAAGTTTACCGTGTTCCAATGTTTTTTATTCATGTGGTAACCTGCGCGAACAGCCGGATATTCTTCCCTCAAAACCTCCGCATACTCGGGGTCACATTTCAGGTTTACTTCAAAAACGGGGTTGTCTAATCCCGTTAATGCGAAAATTTTTCCTTCCACTTTGAAAACCAATGTTTCCGGCCCGAAGGGGAATTCTTCGGTTACACCCGGTTTCGAGATACAAAACTGCCTGAATTCTTCAATATTCATAATCCTTTTGGAGTCGATAAAATTCCAGGTTTTGAATTTAAAATAAATTTTGCTTCTTATTGTAACAAATGAGTGGGTTTTTACGTATATACTAAATACACCCAAAAATTAAACATAGATTAGAGCATGCGACAGCTGAAAATTACCAAGCAGGTAACCAATCGGGAAACTGCCTCACTTGACAAATATTTACAGGAAATCGGGAAAGTCGACCTCATCACGGCCGATGAAGAAGTGGAATTGGCTCAAAAAATCAAAGCGGGCGACAGGCTGGCTTTGGAGAAATTGACCAAAGCCAATTTGCGTTTTGTGGTTTCCGTTGCCAAACAATACCAAAACCAAGGTTTGAGTTTACCGGATTTGATCAATGAAGGGAACTTAGGTTTGATTAAAGCCGCACAACGTTTCGACGAAACACGCGGATTTAAATTCATTTCTTATGCCGTTTGGTGGATCCGCCAATCCATTTTACAGGCATTGGCTGAACAGTCCAGGATTGTACGTTTACCCCTCAATAAAATCGGTTCCATTAATAAAATCAATAAAGCCTATGCTTCATTGGAACAAGAACATGAGCGCGCTCCATCAGCCGAAGAAATTTCGGAATTGCTGGATATGTCTGAAAGCGATGTAAAAGAGTCAATGAAAAATTCCGGCCGTCACGTTTCGATGGATGCGCCATTGGTGGAGGGCGAGGATTCAAACCTGTATGACGTATTGAACACCGGTGAATCACCCAGCCCGGACGGCACTTTGATGACCGAATCTTTGCGTATTGAAATCGAACGTGCCTTGCAGACCCTGACACCAAGAGAAGCGGATTTAATCCGTTTGTATTTTGGTTTGAACGGAGCACACCCGATGACCTTAGAAGAAATCGGTGAAACCTTTGACCTGACGCGCGAGCGCGTGCGACAAATCAAGGAAAAAGCCATCCGCAGGTTGAAACATACCTCCAGAAGCAAAATCCTGAAATCTTATATCGGGAGATAATTCTAAAAATAAAACAACACTTATCATAATCGCCCGTTTAAAGACCGGGCGATTTTTTATGCCCTTAAATGAAGAATTTCGTTACATTTTTCCGTAGATGAAAAACAAAAGTTTTCTTTCTACTTCTGCCTTTTACTTTCTACATAATTTTATCTTTGTAAAAACTTCATTATGCCCATCATCGCCCCTTCCATTTTAGCTGCCGACTTTGGTAATTTGCAAAGAGATATTGAAATGGTCAACAGAAGTGCGGCCGAATGGTTTCATTTGGATGTGATGGACGGCGTGTTCGTCCCGAATATTTCATACGGAATGCCCATTGTCAAAACGATTGATGAACTGACGGACAAAACCTTGGACGTCCACCTGATGATTGTCCAACCCGAACGTTATATCAAGGACTTTAAAGAGGCCGGAGCAGATGTTTTAACGGTTCATTTTGAAGCTTGTACCCATTTGCACCGAACCATTCAGGCGATCAAGGACGAAGGGATGAAAGCGGGCGTAGCTTTGAATCCGCATACACCGATTCATGTGCTGGAAGACATTATCCGAGACATCGATTTATTGCTGATTATGAGTGTCAATCCGGGATTTGGTGGGCAGAAATTCATTCAACATACCTATGAAAAATTGACCCAAGCCAGCGACCTCATCGACCGCAAAAACGCAGATACTTTGATTGAAGTGGACGGTGGCGTTTCACCCGGAAATGCAGCGCAACTCACCCAACTCGGTGCCGATGTCTTGGTGGCCGGAAATGCGGTTTTTGCCGCTCATAATCCTTTGGAAACCATTTCGGAGTTGAAGAATTCATAAGCCCTGAAATCCGTCCAAGAAAAAATTGACCCCGCCAGGGGAAAAGCACAATGTCCTCCATGTTTAGGCGTTTCCAGAAAAACAAAGGGGTGATTTGCCGCAAATTTGACAGGATAAGATTCCTCGGCCAGAAACGGGTCATCGAGCGCATTGATTATCAGCACAGGCGTTTTAATTTGATCGAGGGAATACGCCGGAGAAGCTTTTTCATAATAATCTTCTCGGTTCAAGAAACCGTGTAAGGGAGCGGTGAAATATTCATCGATTTCATCAAAGGTCTTAATCCCGGATATTTTATCGGAAGCAATCAGTTCCGGGAAAAGAGCAGCTTTCTGGTTGAATTTGATTTTCAATTTTCGGGTAAAAACTTTCAGGTAAACCCGGTTGAAACCTCTCTTCAATTTTTCGGCGGATGACTTTAGTCGGATGGGTGCCGAAACGGCTACGCCGGCCATTACCCTTTTATCGATTTCATATTTCCCGAAATAATTCAGTATCTGTGCGGCACCCAAGGAATAGCCGACCAAGTAAACCTCATCATAACCATTACCCAACACTTCTTGGACAATTGCATCCAAATCTTCAACTGTTCCGTGGTGATAAAACCTGGGCAAACGGTTCATTTCTCCTCCGCAACTGCGGTTATTCCAAGCAAAAACAGAAAACCCTTTTTCAAAAAAATATTTAGCGCAGGTGTTGATGTAAGTCCGACGGGAATCTCCCTCCAAACCGTGGCAAAGGATCAATGCTTTTCGGGAGTTTGAATTGTGTAAAAAATCAATATTTAAAAAATCACCGTCCGCCAATTCCAGTTTTTTTCTTTGGTAGGAAGGTGCTTTTGTTCTCTTGACCCTGCCTGAATAAATGGTTGAAACATGTCCGTTTCGAAAAAACAATGCGGGATTGTAAGAAGAATTTAAAATCAACGGCATCAGTTAAATTTCACGTCGGTTAGGTATTCTTTTCCGATTTGTTCATTGACATGCGCGATGATTTTACTTTTGCCGTATTGCAATTCATTACGCAGTTCGGGCGAGTTTATCCGAACATGTAGTGTTTGCTTTTTGACTGTTATTTGCTCCACATATTTCATGATGTACGGCCCCATCATTTCAGTGAAAATCTCCTCTGCCTGAACCGATAGGATTTTTTCTTCCATCCCCAAATCTGAGATCATGTGCCGGATGGCTTCTCCCAAAGATTGCTGGTTGTCTTTTCTTTTCATAGCCGGAAAATTTTGCTTTCTGAATTGATCCGTTTAACGATATTTTCCGTTCGTTCAGGGTGGGTATCGGTAATGAATATCTGGCCAAAACGTTCTTCATTGACGAGTTTTATCAATTGTTCCACCCGGGTTTCATCCAGTTTATCAAAAATATCATCCAACATAAGCAAGGGCGTTATGCCCAAGTTTTGTTTCATCAGTTCCAGTTGTGCGAGTTTCAACGCAATCAGATAGGATTTTTGTTGGCCCTGTGACCCAAATTTTTTGATGGGGTAATTCCGTATTTCGAAACGCAAATCGTCTTTATGAATGCCTTGGGTAGAATATTGGGCTGAGCGGTCTTTCTGCAAATGGGTATTCAATAAGTTTTGAAATGAATTTTCATTTAATTGTGAATCATAGACGATGTTCACCTTTTCATTTCCGCGGGATATAAAATGGTAATATTCTTGAAAAACCGGTAAAAAATCTGTGATAAATTCTTTTCGATTTTGGTAAATACGGGTGCCGAGCGAAATGAGTTCCGCGTTGTAAATCTCTAATGAAACCGAATCGAAAGTATTATTTTGGGCGAAATATTTTAAAAGTGAATTTCTTTGAATGAGCACGCGGTTGTAACGCATTAAATTTTTGAGGTAATCTTTGTCGGATTGCGAAATGATATTGTCGATAAAACGCCTTCGGGTGTCGCTCCCATCCTTGATTAGATCATGGTCATAAGGCGAAATCATCACCAAAGGAAAAGATCCGATGTGCTCGGACAGTCGGTCGTAGGCTTTGGCGTTTTTTTTCAGGATTTTTCCTTTTGATTCTTGAACCGCGCAAAAGATGATGTCTTCAGAGCTTTCTTTATGGAAATTCCCTTCCAACGAAAAAAAATCTGCTTCGAAATGGATATTCAATGCATCGGAATAATTCAGGTAACTTTTGGTCAAAGCCAAATAATGCACGGCATCTAAGACATTGGTTTTCCCAACGCCATTACTGCCAACAAAAGCATTGATTTTCGGTGAAAATTCCCAATCCGATTCTTTGAAGTTCTTAAAATTCCGAAGTTTTATCCAATCGAGGTACATAGGCCAAAATTACGGATAATTGACGGATTTGTTTCATCCAAAAATAAAAGGACGGTAAAAAACCGTCCTCAAAAATTATGAAAAAATGTTTATTCTTTTATTTGAAATTGGGCTTAAAGAAGTTCTCCAAGTTATAGCCCAAACTCGCCGTAAACCCGTTATTTCCTTCATTGTTGATGTCGCTCAAACCGATGTTGTATGAAAACGCCATATTCAAACGGCCGATTTCAGCACCGATGGCAGGTGAAACACTCAAGGATTCATTGCCGTCGTTAAAGAAGTCCATTCTGTAATTCGCACCCAACCATACTGCATTGGATTCGAATTTAGCTTTGGCTCTGAGGTTTGCGTCCAACCGGCTGTCTTTATCGAAATTGGAACGGTATGCAACCATTGGCTCGATTTCAAATTGTTTAGAAACGTTGAAAGTTTTCCCCAACATCCCATAATAGAAAATGGGCGAAGGCTCATATTGATTCACGATGGGTGAATTGTAGCTTAATGGAATGTCCAATACAGAAAGACCGAGCATCCAGCCTTGGTAGGTTGCGGACGCACCGAAATTAATGTAAGGCACATATACCCTTGTTTCCATTTCGTTGTAGATAGGGTCGTTGGGTTGTTCGGTAATTCCCGAGAAATGCATTCCGGCAAAACTCAAAGAAGTTCCGAATGAAAACTGGCCTAATTGTCTTTTTTTCTTGTCGCCAATCGGAATGTGGTACGCAGCGGAAAGGTTGAAACTATTGGTTTTCGTATTTCCGTTGTGGTCATTCATAAAATACATTCCCAGACCCACACGATCCACGATGTTGGCATGGGCACTTACCAAAGTTGTTACCGGGCTATTGGGCATATTATCCCATTGTCTCCTGTGTGAGGCTTTGAAAACGATGTCATCCGATGCTCCGGTGAAGGATGGATTCACCAAGAATTTATCCATTATGAAATACTGTTCGTCAAAGGGCAAACTGGATTGAGCCAAAGCACAAACGGAAATCAAACTCAGGGTTAAAGTAAGCAATATGTTTTTTCTTCTCATTTTAGTAGTAATTTATCTGCTAAAAAATTTTCTATTTATTATTTAAAAACTCCGGGGAATTCCTCCCCGAAGTTCCATTAATTAATTCTTTTCTCCACGGCTTTTTACAGTGATATGACCGGTAAACTTACGCCCGTCGGAAACATTGATGATGTACCAATAATCCTGGGTAGGTGCTTTCTGACCATTCATGAAGAATCCGTTCCACATGACATGTGAGCTGATTTCAGACTGGTAAACCAATCTTCCTTGTCTGTCATAGATGACAATATTCGATCCGGGATATACATCGAATCCTGCAATGTTCCAAGTATCGTTAATGCCGTCACCGTTTGGTGTAAACATGGTTGGAATCTGGAATATCACGAACTCCTGTGAAGTAACACAACCTTCTGCTGTCCTGACATAAACCGTATAAGTTCCGGGTTGTAAATGATCGAACTGATTGCTGTCCTGCCATACCGTTCCGGTAATAGAGTACTGGTAGGGTTCTACGCCGCCCGTTGCCTCAATGATTACATAATCAGGGCCAACAGTTACCGAAGTAATTGTCGGGGCTTCTCCTTGTAAAACGTTCAAGGTATCGCTACCGGTACATCCTTCGGCCGTATTGACCGTTACATTGTATTGGCCGGTTTGATTGATTACCAATGTTTGGGAAGTTTCACCTTCGATGATGGTTCCGTTTCTTCTCCAAACGAAAGTTACATCTGTAAATCCGGAGAAATCGCCGCTTGCTGTCAAGGTAAACTCACCCTCACACATAGAGAAATCTTGCCCTAAATCTACTTCCAATCCGCTTACGGAAATGTTGATTTCCACAACCGTAAAACAGCCGTTTGCATTTTCGATTCTCACATACACGGTAGTCGTTCCGGTTTCGTAATTTGCCGGATTCGGGATGAAGCTGGCGTTTCCGTCGATGGCATCCTGTTCCGTCTCGTAATATGTGATGGTATAGTCTCCCGGGTTTGCAATCAGGTCGAATGAAGTAAGGTCGATGATTTCGACACCGTCGCTTCCGATGTCGCAAGTATCGAAGCTGGCATTTTGTGCGCCGGTTACGCCTTCATAAATATTGAGTGTAACAATGATGATTTCTACGATTTGTCCTTCCGCATTTTTAATCTGTGCATAAATAACCGTTGTATCGGTAATGGTCAGCGGCGAGGAAACCAAATTGTCATCGGTATCATTTTCTGCAGAAGTTTCATCAGAGTAAAATTTGACTTCCAAAGTATCATTTCCAGCGGTTAATTCGCCTGCGATTTCATCCAAGTCAAATACAACTTGACCGTCTTGGTCATCGTCACACTGGCTGAATTGGGCATCGCCCATAATCGTACAATCAAAAGTACCTGTATTATCGGGTCTTGGAATCAAGTTGAAATATCCATTTTGTTGGGAATAATTCGTGATCAGTAAAACATAGTATTTTCCTGCTTCTGCATTGGGTATTGTTACTACCTCTTCATAATCGGCAGAGTAGCTGCAATCCACAACTTTATCGGTTGATAATTCAAAAGGCGAACAAGGTTTTTCGTCAAACGGCCCCCAAATGATGAAGTCCACGTCAATTCCTTGGCCTTGTTGATCCGGCTGGGTATATTGGTTCAAGTCAAATACAATCGTACCCGAATCCTGGATTCTGAAATAATACCACGTTGGGTTTGGCTGAGTGAACAAACAATCGTAATCCGGTCCGTCAGGCGATAATTCACCGGTCGCAATGGCCGGAACATTCACGCCATAGTCACCATCCGCACACATTGGTTCCAAAGGAAGACAGTCTTCAACCAGAATCAATGTGATTTCCACAATTTGGAAACACCCTTCTGCGTTTTCCACCCTTAGGTAAACGATGGTTCCATGGCTTGCAGGATATGCAGTCGGATTGGTAATCTGGCTTTGCTCGTTTTCAGCATCTTGCATGGTTTCATAATAACGGAAAGTCAGCCCGGTAGGATTGTCAACCACTACGGGTTGAATCTGGGTAAGGTTGAACACTTCTATCCCGTTTCCACCTACGTCTTCCTGTTCAATGGTAAATTCCAATCCGTTGGTAACCAAATCCCCGAATACGACATTTACTTCATCCGTTGCGGAACAGTCGCCGCTGATTACTTCTATTTTATAAACACCGGACTGAGAAATCACCAATGTGTTGGTGGTAGCTCCCGGGATTATTTCGTCATTGAAATACCACTGAAGTTGAACTTCAGGGTCATCTACATTTACATGTAAGGTATATTCATCTTGACCGCAGAC
>JAEZDQ010000072.1 GCA_023433225.1 Bacteroidota bacterium
CCATCCAACCATTGGTTTCTTGGTTGATTTATTGAAAGATTGGAAAGAGGTTTCTTCCCATTTAACCCAAACACTTTCACTGGAGCCACCTCATCAAATCGTCAAAGGAAATGTGATTGCCGAAGGAATTTCAGAAGAATTAGACCATTTAAGAAACCTTCAAACCAAAGGAAAAGATTACCTCGAAGATTTACGCATCAGAGAAACCCAAAGAAGTGGAATTCCAAATATCAAAGTTTCATTTAACAATGTTTTCGGATATTATATAGAAGTTCGAAATACGCATAAAGACAAAATCCCGGAAGACTGGATTCGTAAGCAAACGTTGGTCAATGCAGAACGTTACATAACGGAAGAACTCAAGGAATATGAAACCCAGATTCTCGGAGCGGAAGAAAAAATCCTGAGCCTTGAAACGGAATTGTTTCATCAACTTTTGAATGAAACCGCACAACATTTGGATGAATTGCAGAAAACTGCGCAAGTAATTGCCCAAATCGATGTACTTTCTTCCTTTGCGGAATTGGCGGAACTGAATCATTACACCCAACCGGAAATCAATGACAGCCTCGATCTGATCATTGAAGACGGGCGGCACCCGGTCATCGAAAAACAACTGAAAATCGGAGACAGTTATGTGGCGAACAGCGTTTCATTAATTCCGAATGAACAGCAAATCATCATGATTACCGGACCCAATATGTCGGGAAAATCGGCTTTGCTTCGACAAACCGCACTGATTGTCCTCATGGCACAAATGGGAAGTTTCGTCCCGGCCAAAAACGCACAAATCGGGTTGGTCGATAAAATCTTTACACGGGTAGGTGCTTCGGACAATATCTCCTCGGGCGAATCTACATTCATGGTTGAAATGAATGAAACAGCCAGCATCCTGAATAATCTATCGGAAAGAAGTTTAATTCTTTTGGATGAAATCGGCCGTGGAACGAGTACCTACGATGGAATTTCCATTGCTTGGGCCATTTCTGAATTCATTCATGAACATAAATTTAAACCCAAAACCCTTTTCGCAACACATTATCATGAACTCAACGAAATGACCAAATCATTTCCGAGAATCAAAAATTACAATGTAAGTGTGAAGGAAATGCAGAATACGATTCTCTTTCTACGCAAACTGGTTCCGGGCGGAAGCGAACACAGTTTTGGAATCCATGTCGCAAAACTGGCCGGGATGCCGGAAAAAGTTTTGAAACGAGCCAATGAGGTTTTGGGAACTTTGGAGAATTCCCATTCCAACGAAAAAATTTCGGACAAAACCAAAAAAATTACCGAAGAAAACCTTCAACTCAGCTTCTTTCAGTTGGACGATCCGATTCTGGAAGCCATTCGGGAAGAACTGCTCGGAATCGACCTCAACACGCTTACACCCGTTGAAGCATTGATGAAGCTGAATGAAATCAAAAGAAAGTTAGGTCGATAGGTTTGGAATAATAATTGTTAAATCCATTTCGGACACAAACCTTTATAAGATGAAAAAAGCAGCAGTTATCTTTGCGGTTCTTTTGTTTTGGACCTGTTCTACAAACCCACTCACCGGTCGGCAGTCATTGTCACTGGTTTCCAATGCGCAACTGTTTCCACAGGCATTTGCCCAATATGACCAAGTGCTAAAGGAAAGCCAAATCGATAAGACCTCGGCGGATGCGAAAATGATCAACAACGTAGGACAGAGAATCAAATATGCAGCGGAAAAGTTCTATGCCGAACAAGGGATGTCCCAAGCTTTACAGGGTTATGCATGGGAATTTACACTCATCAAAAATGACCAATTGAATGCTTGGTGTATGCCGGGCGGAAAGGTCGCTTTTTATTCGGGAATCCTACCAGTTTGTAAAAACGAAACCGGCGTTGCGGTTGTAATGGGGCATGAAGTAGCCCACGCATTGGCCGGACACAGTGCCGAACAGGTTTCCAACGCCATGGTCGCTCAGGGACTTATGGTTGGCGGAAATGTGGCGATTTCAGATGAGGAATGGCGGAATACCTTTAACCAATTGTACCCCATCGGTGCGCAATTGGGGATGTTGAGTTACGGCAGAAGTATGGAGCTGGACGCAGATGAAGCCGGTTTATACTTGATGGCCATGGCCGGATACAACCCACAGGAAGCCACGGCATTTTGGGAAAGGATGCAACAAGCATCATCCGGACAACAAAGCCCCCCGGAATTTCTGAGTACACACCCGAATCCCGGGAACCGGATTGCACGCATTCAAAACATCATGCCAAAAGCCATGCAATATTACAATGCCAGCCCGTATAAAGGGAAATAATTCGCGGAAAGTATATATAATCTATCCCTGCGCTTTGCTCCGGGTGACGGCTTATTTTCATTCCCAAATTTGATATGAAATCTTAATTTACTTCTTAAATATATCTTATTAGAAAAAGATTGAAAATCCCATTGAGCTACAATGGGATTCACTTTTTGAATCTGTTTTATTTTTTTATGTAGAAACCCTTCATTAAAACTATTGAATAATTTTAAAATCGTACGGAATTCAAAAATTTAAATCCTTTAATTTCTTATTTTTACAAAAAACATTGTCTTGACTCTGCTAAAACTCAACCATCGGCTAAAGTTTTACATCTTTCTTTTAGGTTGTATTGCTCTTCAGGCGCAAACTGAAACATCCTCGGCTGCAGAACTGCAAAAGCGGCTGGAGGGTTGTTATGCATTGGTCAGGGAAAATCCTGCTGAGGCACTGGAATGTTACGACAAATTGTTACCGGTTTTGGAACAGGCAAAAGATTACAAGGGAATCACCGATTATTATGCAAAAGTTTCGGAAATTTATTTAATCCAAGGGGAAAATCAAAAAGCCGAAGACTTACTGAAAGAAGCACGTCAAAAATACATGGATCAGTTTTCGGAAGAGGAAGAGGTTTTCATGGCTCTTTTGGAATTGAGGTTATTGGAGGTTAGGGATCAATATGCCGAAATACTCGAACTTACCGAAAAATTGATGGTTGAGGCTAAATTACCTAAACACAAAGGCGTGCTCTATACTTACCGGGGCCTCAGCTGGCAGAAATCCGGTCATTATGATAAAGCTGCAATAGAATATTATGAAGCCTTAAAGATTTTCAAATCCATTGATGATACAGAAAACATCATCACCATTTACAATAGATTGGGCTTGCTGAAACTGGACATTCATGAGCCGGAGAAAGCCCTTCAATATTACATAGAAGCCATGAACATGGCCAAACAAGCAAAAAGCACCAAGAACTTACAGATAATTTATTCCAATTTGGCGATTACTTACAAAGAATTGGATTCACTACAAACCGCGCTGGACTATTATAAAAAGAGCGAGCAATTGGCAGAGACATTCGGAAACCGGATGGAGGTGGCCCAGATTCTTCATAATACAGGTGATATTTATTTGACAAAAGGAGACTTTCAAAAGGCCATTTCCAATTTTCAGGAATCGCTTCAAATTTCTCAAAACTTAGATATCCCCATCGGGATGCTTCATAATTATGCTCGTTTGGGAAAGGCTTTTTTCCAAACGGGTGAATATGGCAAATCTGAAAGTAATTATAAAAATGCGTTGGAAATTGCCCGGTCTATGCAAATGCCTCCGGTAGAAGCCGAAGTCTATTACGGGCTATACGAACTCCATTATCAAAACAAAGATTTCGAAAAAGCCATCAATTATTACCTGAAAGCAGAAGCAATCACCAAAGAGCTGTTGAGCCAGGAAAAGAAAAAAGCTATTGCCGAGCTGGAAATCAAATACGAAACCGAACTCAAGGATGAGAAGTTGGAAAAAATGAATTACGAAATCCAAAGCAAACAAGCACAGAACCGATTGTTGATATTGGGATTGGTCTTTTTGGTATTGCTCGGTGGTTTCATTGTTTACTTCCTACTATACAGAAACAAGACGTTAAGAGAACTTTACAACCGTAATATAGAACTCTTGAATGCGGTGAATTTTTATAAAATCACGCCGGAAAAAACAGATGAGCGAGACCAGTTGAAAAAGATTTTCGACAAATTGCTGGAACTCCTGAGTCACGAAAAAATCTTCAAGGACCCAAATCTCGGGATAAAAGATGTAGCCGAAATGATCGGTACGAATGAAAAATATGTTTCGACGGCCATTTCCACCTATGCCAAAATGAACTACAGTAATTTCATTAGTTTTTACAGGATCAACGAAGCAAAAGAACTCATCAATCAAATGGAATTTGCCAATTTGAATGAAATCATGTATGCCTGCGGTTTCAATTCGCGTACCACCTTTTACTATGCTTTTAAAAATTTCACCGGGCTCTCACCCAAACAGTTTAAAGAAATGCGGCGTGAAAATATTCCTTCCGAATAACCTCTGACAATTTCTTTCCGAATTCAACCTTGTTTATGGTTATGTATTTGAGTTTTTCTGAAAATTAGACGTTTTTTCGGAATCTGAAACCTTTTTTCCGAAATCGGAACATCGGAATTTTCTTTCTGACAGCAGGTTTATTCAAATTTGTAACGAATAAACTCAAATTCAGATACTATGAAAACATCCGTCTATTTTCTACTCCTTGTTTCATTTTTGTTTCTATTTTCAACCGGAAAAGGCCAATGCCCAGAATGGGATCTTACTTTTTACAGCCAGCAAGATTTGGATAATTTCGGGTTTCCGGATTGCTCCCATTTTCCGGGGAACGTAATTATCAAAGGATATAATATTACCGACCTGAGCAATCTCAGTCAGTTGCAGAGTATTGGAGGAAATCTTGAAATCGAAAACAACTCTATCTTAACC
>JAEZDQ010000075.1 GCA_023433225.1 Bacteroidota bacterium
TGGTTCCCCAACTGGATTTGGGCATTATCGTTTTGACCAACCAGCAGGAAGGGGCCGCTTTCATGGCGGTTTCCAATACCATCAAAGACTTTTACCTCGGATTGCCCGAGAAAGATTGGGTGAAAGAATATGACGACTTGATTGCCAAAAGAAAAGGCGATGCCGATAAAATTACTTCAGAAGTCTGGCAAAGAATTGAATCCAATCAAAAATCGAAATTGCCTGATACCAAAGTGCTTATCGGAACTTATGAAGACAATTGGTTTGGTGAAATTACCATCTCCAATGAAAAAGGAAAACTTCGTTTTACGTCCAAACGATCCAGTCAGTTGAAAGGCGAAATGTTCTATTACAAAGACGATACCTATGCGGTAAAATGGGACAATCCCTATTTGCACGCCGATGCTTTTGTTTTTGTCCAAGCCGGAAATGGGAAAGTTACCGGATTGAAAATGGCACCGATTTCTCCATTGACCGATTTCAGTTATGATTTCCAAGATTTGGATTTTATAAAACTGAAATAAAGAAATTTCTTTTTGTGAAATGAAATAGCAAGGAACCACTTATTTCTATTCCATCTATTTAATCCATTGGCGTTCTACTGATATTTATACGTCTAAGATATATATTTTTTAGTCAAACGGTTAAAAATGGATTGCCGGAACCCAAAAGTGGATGGTTCAGGCATAAAGATATAGGATGAATAGAGGAATAAGACTGATGATTTATTATTTTTCAACTATTGGAACGATTCATCATCTTAATTTTACAGTTCATCCCAAAGATTTTTGATACTTTTAGGCTATGAACGAATTTTGGTTCATCAAATTAAAAATCAATTCTTATGCAAAACTTCATCCTCATTTTGACCATTCTTTTGGCCGGGCTTTTTACCCATTCCCAAGCTCAGTCTAAGTACGAGACCGAAATGCAAAAAGCCCTAACTGCTTTCGGTGCCGCTGAAACCGGCGACGACATGGAACGCGCCGCACAGCATTTTGACCGTATCGCTAAAGTGGAAACCGAAAATTGGTTGCCACTTTATTATGCCCTGTTCATCCGCACTTTGGTTGCTTTTTCAATGGACAAAGACAAAGCCATCCGTCAGGTGGATGAATTGGAATCGCAATATTCTACCCTTGAAGCAATGAAAGATGTAAACCAATCTGAAATATTGACTTTGAGGGGTTTATACCGAACTGTGAAAGTTGCTAAAGATCCGGGGACTTATGCGATGTCCCTTTCCGGAGCCATAATCAAAGACTATGACGATGCATTGAAACTGGATGCTAAGAATCCACGAGCCATGTATCTGATGGCGCAATACAATATGGGCGGTGCCGAATTCTGGGGGAAAGACCCCAAGGAGTATTGCCCACAAATCCAACAGGCAAAAGAATTATTGGCCATCGAAAAGAAAGAAAATTTCGAACCCGAATGGGGAGAAGACCAAGTTGATGAAATCTTGGAAACGACTTGTAAGCCCTAATTTTCAAAGTTATACCTTAAGAATGAAACGGTTTTTAACCCATCTTCGCTATTTAACCATCATCATCATCTGCGTTTCCATGATGTTTTTGGCGATGTATGTGGTCAATGCAAGTGAATTGCCTACTTTGCCCAAAATATTCCAAACCCTTGGCTGGACAGCCTTTTACACCATTCCGCTTTATTCCGTCAATGGATTTATTTACCATTTGGTAGAACGAAAGTTAGACGGTAGGGAATTGAAATTTCAGGTTTTGAGGTTGCTTATTGGGATTTTGATGAGTTGTATCGTCAGTGTCATCATTGGCGGAATCCTTTTCTTGTTGGAGCTCAGAATCAGCGGCAATACGTTTCAGGAAGCTGCGGATTGGCTCTTTTCGAAGGACTCATTGAAAAACATCCAACAATTGATTTGGATTTCCGGCACGATTGCCTGTGTGCTCTATATTTTGAATTTCATTTTAAAATACCAGTCCCTTAAAATCAAAGAGGAAAAGCAAAAAGTGGTTCAGATTTCAGCCGAACATGAATCTTTGAAATCCCAAATCGGGCCGCATTTTTTGTTCAACAGCCTCAATGTGCTGAATGGGTTGATTTCGGAAAATCCCGATAAAGCCCAGACTTTTGTCAGTGAACTTTCTTCGGTTTACCGCTATGTTTTGGAGCAAAACGACAAAGCATTGGTGCCATTGAAAGAGGAAATTGATTTCAGCCGGACGTATATGAAATTAATGCAACAGCGTTTTGAGGACGGCCTAGAGTTCGAAATTGTAAATCAGTTTAATAAGGATTTCCAAATCGTCCCGCTTTCACTCCAAATTTTATTGGAAAACTGCATCAAACACAACCGGATTTCTGGAGATGAAACTTTGAAAGTGAAAGTTTATATTGAAAATGATTATTTATTGATTGAAAATAATTTACAAATTAAAAATCAATTGCATAGAAGCACGGGGAAAGGACTGAAAAACATCATAGAAAGGTATAAATCATTTACCCGTAAAGAAGTGCAAATAGTAGAATTGCCCGAAAAATTTATTGTCAAATTACCTTTATTAACAGAAAAAATAACCACTATGGAAACCATTCAAAATTATACGAAAGAAGAACTCAAAGCCGCCAAAAGACGTGTGGAAGAGCTTCAAGGATTTTACTGGAACTTGGCCAGCTATGCGATTATCAACATTTTTTTCTTGTTTTTGGATCTTCGGGATGGCAATCTCGAATGGGCATTCTGGCCGTTGCTCGGATGGGGAATCGGGGTTGCATTCCATGCGGTAGAAGTATTCGGGATGTTCAATTCCGCTTCTTGGAAAGACCGGCAGGTTCAGAAAGAATTGGAGCGTAGAAAGAAAGAACGTGATCGGTTTTTCGGAAATATAAAAGACTGATAAAATGGAATTAAGAAATTCTCAATTGAAGCAATGGTCTGAAGCGGAAAAGTCTGTCAGAAAGACCCATGAATTTTACCTATTTCTCTTTGGTTACCTGGTGATGACGGTTTATCTCCATTTCATTGATTTGAGAGATGGGAGTTACGATTGGGCGTATTATTCTTGGATTCTAATGACATTCAGCTTGGTCTGGATGGCGGCCATCACATTCTCCTTTTCATTGAAAAGCCGTATGATCCTCAAAGAAATGAAAAAGAATCGATTTAATAATCCAATATTAGAAACTCAAAATCATGGAAACAAATAATAATTATTCAACCGAAGAATACCTCAGCGCAAAGAAAGTCGTAGAAGACCGATTGGGCTTTTATGTACACTTGGCTGCGTATGTTCTGATGAACGCATTTTTCTTATTCCTGAACTTTAGGAAAGAGGGTCAATTCTGGGCAATTTGGCCTATCGCCGGTTGGGGGATTGGATTGCTTTTTCATGGTGTCAGCGTGTTTGGTTTTTTCAATAAATCCGAATGGAAAAACAAGCAAATCAAGAAACAATTGGAAAAGCAAAGGAGGCAAGGAATATGAAATCCATTATCATCGAAGATGAAAAACCGGCTGCCCGCTACCTTTTGCGGTTGTTGCAAAACCAAGGTATTGAACCGTTGGTCATGCTCAGCAGCGTGAAAGAAGCCGTGGATTGGTTCCGGCAAAATCCCGAGCCGGATTTGATATTTCTCGACATTCAATTGGGCGACGGAATCAGTTTTGAAATCTTCGAACAGGTGCAGCCCAAAAGTTCGATTATATTTACAACTGCTTATGATGAA
>JAEZDQ010000127.1 GCA_023433225.1 Bacteroidota bacterium
GTACCATTGAGTTCGATGAAATCATCGCCCAAAAAGGCGAAGACGGTATTTTGCCCAATGCCGTACAACACAATGTCCCGGCTTGGATTTTATTCGGGATTTTCTTTATAGTGGTTCCGCTGGGAATCAACATCGTAAAAGAAAAAAACCTGGGGACATTCATCAGGATTCGAACAAGTCCGGTCAATTATACAATAATTATTGCCGGGAAAATCATAACTTATACAGTTATATGCCTGATTCAGTTTGTGTTGATGTTGTTAATCGCCCGTTTTATTTTCCCCTATTTAGGCTTGATTCCATTCATACCGGGTAATTTGATTGCCATGACGATCATCGTTTTGTTTTCTGCTTTTGCAGCCATTGGTTTGGGGATTTTAATCGGAACGATCAGCAAGACCCAAGAACAATCGGCACCATTTGGCGCCATATTTACCATCATCCTTGCGGCATTGGGCGGTATCTGGGTGCCGGTTTTTGTGATGCCCGAAATGATGCAGCGGATTTCGATTGTATCGCCAATGAACTGGGGGATTTCCGCTTTTTATGATATCATTTTACGAAACGGAACTCTGGCTGATATTTCGAAAGAATTGTTGCATTTGTTCCTGTTTTTTGCCGGAACATTTTTGTTATCAATCTGGATTAATAAAAGGAATAATTTGATTTGATTTTTGACAACCTGACTTAATAATAAAATAATGATTTCACATATTTCCAAATTCAGAGTCCGATTCAATGAAACAGACCCGTTGGGAATTGTCTGGCACGGGCATTATGTGACTTATTTAGAAGATGGGCGTGAAGCTTTTGGAGAAAATTATGGGATTTCCTATAAAGACATTCAGAATGCAGGATTATTTGCACCTGTTGTAAAATGTACAGTTGATTATAAACTTCCGTTGCGTCATGGTGATTGGGCAATTATTGAAACCAATTACATCGCTGAAGCCGCTGCCAAACTTCACTTTACGTATAAAATTTTCAATGAAAATGAAGAATTAATCGCGACCGGAGAAACCATCCAAGTTTTTACAGACCAAAAATCAGGCGAATTATTTTTGTCAAATCCACCTTTTTTGGAAGAATGGAAAAAGAAGCATAATCTGTTATGACAGACATATTCATATCGGCAGATTATTTGGTGACGCCTTTCGGATTAGGAAGCGAGCGTGCATTTGCGAAAATCAAATCGGGTGAAACAGCGGTCAAAAAGCACATGAATCCAAAACTTTCGGCCAATGAATTTTATGCTTCGCTGGTTCAGGAAAATGAAAATTGGTTTGAGGGATTAAATTTGGATGAATCTTTTTCCCGGCTAGAAAAGTTGATAATTCTTTGTATCCAAAAATTAATAGAAGAAAATCAGATTCAAATTTCGGATAAAACGCTTTTTTTGCTTTCTTCCACCAAAGGAAATATTTCGGTTTTGGAAAATCCCGATGCGAATTTTCCCAAAGAACGCGCTTTGCTAACTTCTCTGACAAATAAAATTGAAAACCATTTCAAATTAAATAATAAAATCCAAATAATTTCAAACGCTTGTATTTCAGGTTCTTTAGCGATTGAATTTGCTCGAAGGTTGCTGCAAAATGAGAATTATAAAAACGCGGTCATCATCGGTGCCGATGAAGTTTCGAAGTTTATTTTGTCGGGATTTGAATCCTTCCAAGCGGTCAGCGATTCTGTGTGTAAACCTTTTGACAAAGACCGAAACGGAATCAATTTAGGCGAAGCGGTAGCAGCGGTTTATTTGACCAAAATTCCGACTGAAAATTCAATAAAAATTTCGGGTTGTGGAACGTTTAACGATGCGAACCACATTTCAGGGCCGTCCAGAAGGGGCGAAGGTTTGTACCGAAGCATTCAGAAATCGCTGGAGAATTCCAAAGTAGACTTTATTTCTGCACATGGAACCGCAACTTTGTACAATGACGAAATGGAATCCATCGCGTTTCACCGTTCCGGTTTGTCGGAAATTCCTACAAATAGCTTGAAAGGGTACTTCGGACATACTTTGGGGGCGAGCGGTTTACTGGAAACGATATTGGGCATTCATTCTTTGAAAAATAATACTTTGATTCCATCTTTGGGATTTGAAAATCAGGGTACGACACATCCTGTAAACATCATCCAAAAGATCGAAACGAAAGAACTGAAAACCTTTCTGAAAACCGCTTCCGGATTTGGCGGAAGCAATATTGCGATGGTTTTTGAAAAAATTTAATAGTTTTATTTAAAATATTTTAATGTGAAAAATTCAATCGTTTTAATCTTGGTTTTCATTGCCAATTTAGGATTATCTCAAAACTTAAATTTGGAAAAATGGACTAAGGTGGCAGAAACTGATGTTTCTCTTCAACCCAAATACGGGGGCATTGAAAAAACACCGGAACAACAGAAATCAGATAAAGAATTTATAGATGAAATTTTAAACCACTTCAAGAGTAAATCTGAAGCAAGCGATAATCTTGTGGAAACCGGATTCAAATATTTATATGAAAATGGTGATTTCTCTACAGCGATGCGAAGGTTTAATCAAGCTTATTTACTGAATGATAAAAACCCGGATATTTATTATGGTTATGGCACAATATATTTTAATCTTGGAGCGTATGATGAGGCAAGAATCCAATATGATGAAGGACTAGCTTTGAATCCAAACCATAGCGAAATCTTGACGGATTATGGGACAACTTACCTCGCGGATTTTTATATTGATAACAATCTCGAAACATTAGATTTAGCACAAACATTTCTTAATAAATCTTATGTAATTGACAAACAGAATTCTAATACAATTTATAAATTATCAATCGTAAATATGTATTTAGGGAACTGTGAAAAAGCGAAAAGCTATCTAAAAGATGCTAAAAAATTGAAGAATCCAAATGTAACAGATTCGTTTGAAGAAGAACTTTCCAAAATATGTGACAAATAAAACACTTAATTTGAAATTAAACTTTCACATAAAATCCTACTCCCGTATCACGAACGAAAATATCATTTGTAACGGTGAAGTTTTTTTGGCTAAAAATGAAAGCGAAACTACCGAAGAATTCTTTAAAAAGATTTATCAAAAATTAGGAATAAGTTACCCGAAATTCCATAAAATGGATTTGCTATGTAAAGCTGGATTCTTGGCTTCGGAATTGATTGCCCAAACAGAAAGTATTTTTGAAACCAATACCGCATTGGTTTTTGCCAACAAAAGTTCCAGTTGGGTTTCCGATGAAAAACATGCGCAAAGCATTTATAGCAAAGAATCGGCAGCCAGCCCGGCGGTTTTTGTCTATACGTTGCCCAATATCGTTTTGGGCGAAATCAGCATCAGGCACCAACTTTTGAGTGAAAATCTTTTCCTTATCTTTGACACGTTTTCACCGGACATTTTCACAGATTATGCAACACAGGTTTTAACAGAAAACCAAGCAGAAAAAGTATTGGCCGGTTGGGTGGAAATAACTGAAAATGAAATGGATGTTTTGGTTTTTCTCATTGACTCCCATGGGGATTTAGAATTGAACAAAGAAAACTTAACGAATTTATACTTAAAAAAATGAGCGATTTAAAACAAGAATTAAAGGAAAAAATCATTGCCCAACTGAATTTGGAAGACATCTCAATCGATGACTTACAAGACGACACACCTCTTTTCGGTGAAGGTTTGGGGCTGGACTCCATCGACGCATTGGAATTGATTGTGTTGTTGGACAAAACCTACGGGATCAAATTGGCTGACCCGAAAGATGGCAGAAAAGTATTTGAAACCATCCAAACAATGGCTGATTACATCGAAGCAAACCGCACAAAATAATGAACCGCAAACCGGTTGCCATCACAGGAATGGGAATCATTTCGGCCATTGGAAACAATCTGGCTGAGAACGAAAAATCTTTGCTCAACAACCGACACGGAATCAGAAAATATTCGGTTTCAAACCCCTTGATAGTTCAGGAAAAACGGGTCGGCGAAATCCTGAAATCCAATCAAGAATTTTATTCGGAATTGAATTTGAAACCGAACGAAGCTTTTACCAGAAGTACTTTGTTGGGTATGGCTGCCGCGAAAGAGGCCGTTCAGTCTGCAAATCTGGATTTAAATGATGGGCTTAAAACCGGTTTTATTTCAGCCACAACCGTTGGTGGAATGGACGCAACCGAAAAATTCTACTTCGAATTCTTGGCGTCAGATGAAAATAAAAAATTCATTCCCACCCAAAATTGCGGCGTCCACGCGGAACAAATTGCAGAAATTTTGACAATCAAAGATTATGTTACGACCATCAGTACTGCCTGTTCTTCGGCAGCCAATGCGATTATGCTGGGCGCGCGAATGATTAAGGCGGGCATCTTGGATCGTGCGGTTGTCGGTGGAACCGACTCGCTCTCAGCGTTTACCATCAACGGATTTTCTTCGCTGATGATTTATTCTGACGAACATTGCACTCCATTCGATGAAAATAGAAATGGATTAAATCTCGGTGAAGCTGCGGCTTATATCGTTTTGGAATCGGAGCGTTCCGCACAAGGAAAAGAAATCTTGGGTTTTCTTGCCGGATACGGAAATGCGAACGATGCTTTTCATCAAACCGCTTCTTCCGACGATGGCGAAGGGGCTTATTTGGCAATGAAGTCCGCTTTGGAAATTGCCGGATTGAAACCGGAAGAAATTGATTATGTGAACGCGCACGGAACTGCGACACCGAACAATGATTTATCGGAAGGACAATCCTTGCTCCGCGTTTTTGGAAAGGTTCCGGATTTTAGTTCTACCAAAGCATTTACCGGACATACACTTGCTGCGGCAGGAGCTGTGGAAGCGGTATTCTCTTTACTGGCCTTGAAAAACCAAACGGTTTTTGCCAATCTGAACTGGAAAACTCCGATGAAAGAATTTGATTTGAAACCCCAAACCGAAATCAAAACCAAAACAATCAAAACAGTTTTATCCAATTCATTGGGGTTTGGCGGGAATTGCAGCACTTTGATTTTTTCCGGAATTTAAACCGCATTCTTCAAAGTTTTGAAGAATTTTTTCTCGCGTTCGGCTAATCCCATCAATTGATTGGAAAGTTTTTCATAGACTTTTTCCTGATCGCTTCGGTTTTTGTAAACCCGTGATATATTGAGCGCAAAATCCCGCCATTCATCGCCGATTTCCGTCATTTCTTTGGATAATTCTTTGAGTTTAGGATTGTTCAGAATTTGAGAAGCTTCCTCCAGAAAAGCCGCATAAATAAAGCGGAACCCGCCTCCTCCCGTACCAATTTCTTCCTGCATTCGGATCAATTGACCCAAATAATGGTTTGTTTTTTTCACTCCGATTTTCTTTGGCCATTTTTTGATGCTTTTGGCAACCCATTTCATCGCATTAACGCCGACAATTGGCACCGGAGCCAGCATGTCATTACAGGTTTTTTTGATGCCTTTTTTGATGGCTTGTTCCCAGTCATATTGTGTTGGAACGCTCTCAAGGTAATACAAATGTCCTTTGGGTGGAAGCGCACCTTTGGCAAAACGAACTTTTTCCAACTCTTTTTCAGTAAGCGAAGTCGTGGTTTCCATCACCGGGTCACTGATAAGGTATCGGTCATTTTCTTTTCCGTAAACCACCAGATTATGCGCATTGAAATGAAAACGATATTCGTCCGGAAAATAGGTTAGGTTATAAACTCCGACCTGCAATCCTACCGGAATTCCTTCTTTGAGTTTTTGGTCCAGAATTTTTTGGGCTTCTTCAGTTGAACTGAATTTTTTATGGATAACTTTTATACCCAATTGTCTGGCAAACCGACGAAAAATAAATCCGGGCATTGGTCTGTAACTGAATCCCGGTGCGAAATTCACTTTTAAGAAAGGTAAATAAACAAAGAATAAACCGGCTCCGATTCCAAAAACCAAGGGCTCGGAAACTTTTACGCCTTGGTGGTTCATTAAATTGGAAATCACGCCATTTTCACAATGGGCGGATTGCCGGTGTTGGAAATCAATTTGCATTAATTGGGTTTAAAATTTTTAAGTTCCTCCACAGAAATTTCAAATACATCGGCATATTTTTTTAATGTTTTCTCCGATAATTTCCGGAACCGTTTGGGGTTGAAATGACGTTTGACAAACCAACGATGAATGCCTGCGTAACTTGCCAAAATGGGCAAATCCATGCGGTGCAATTCCATATAATAGGCAAGCGGACTGAGTTTCCCGGCCTTTACTTCTTGTTTTTTTTCTTCCACACGTTCCTGAATAAGCCGAATCGATTCATCCAAAGCGACTGATTTTACTTCCCAACCGGAACTTTGCACGGTAGTATAATTGCCGTTTTCGTCCACCGCATAACAAATTTCCTGTGCAACTTTGGAAAGACTGCCGTTATCCTGAGGTACCTGTTCCTTTTTCATGTTTTTAGCATTTACAATTTCCTTGTTTGTAAAATCATTTTCATTTCAATGGTGAAAACCATTTGGGAATTTACGGTTATTTCTGCTTTGACATTACAAATTTTCAAATTTTCCGTATCAAAAACAAGTTCAGTGGTGGTTGTTGTAAAAAGCCCGTCTCCCGGTTTGGGCAGGAGATAGGTTTCCATCGAAGTGATGTGGCTGATGAAGCCCACGGAATCCCTTCCTTCACCCCATAAATCTTCGGTGGAGTCGGAAAAAAAGAATTTGAGGAAGACAAAACTGCTTTGGGCCGCATTTTCCAAAAGCCCTAATTCTGAAAAATACCCATCGGTATAAAACAAACAGTCTTCCTTGATTTCGTAATAAGTTTGAGCGGTTAAACCGTTAACCGAAAGCACCTTGTCTAAACATAGAATCGGTTTCCGGTGCGGGATAAGTTCTTCGATTTCCGGATATCGATTCATTTTTTAATTATTTTGACAATCATCTAATAAGATTTCTTTCAAATTTTTCAAGACTGATTTTTTTTCTCCACCATGAATATTTTCCGTACGCAATTTGTTTTTCATAATCTACTTTAAGATAATCAGTCCAACAAGAAAAAAAATAGTAATCATTCGCCTTTCCGGCTTCGGAATCGCTGTTGATTATACTTGGTGCGATTAGGTAATATTTTCCAATCTCAAAATTTGCAATGTAGGGTCTGCATAAGATTCCATTATCACCCCAAATTTTAATTTGCCTACGAGCTTCCTTTCCCTTGTATTTAGAAATTATTTCAACACTCATAGAGAATGGCATTCTCCCTTCGAAACCGTAAATTTTGTCATCTAAAAAATCTGAATATTCAATTACTTTAACTAAAGCCACAAACTCCATACTGTTTGAAATTGTCCTAAATGAACAATCACCTTTACATTCACAAGAACAAGCCAAAGACTTGACGGAAAACAGAAACAAAAAGATTAATAAAACTAGATTTCTCATAAGTCAGAGTAAATATAGCTTAACAAACCGTCAAAACCGCACAGGAATAAGCAAAACGGCCGCTTTCCGGAATACAAAGCAATACTTTTTGTCCTTTTTTTAATTTACCTGAATTCATCAGTTCTTCGGTCGCGATGAAAATGGATGCGGCTCCGATATTTCCGACTTCCGATAAATTATAATACCACTTCTCCACCGGAAAATCCAATCCTACGGCTGCAAATTCTTCTCTCAATCCGTCTTTGAAATAATTCGAAGAAATATGTGCTAAGACATAATCCATGTCGTTCGGATCGAGATTGTGTTTGTCAAAAGAAGCCCGTAAAGATTGCGCACCTTTTTTCAGAATAAATTCATCCAGTAATCTTGTGTCTTGTTTCAGCGCAAAAATGGATTGATTCAACCATTCGTCAGCCGAATACTCCGCCCAGGATTTCAAACTTCCGTCTTCCTGTTTTTCGCTTCCCGAATAC
>JAEZDQ010000128.1 GCA_023433225.1 Bacteroidota bacterium
CGATAAAATATCGCTGTCATCCAATTCCACAAAAAAGTTCAGTTCATCCTCGTTCGCGGTTTCTGTTTTTTTGGAAAGAAAGTAATTCAGGGTTTCGGAGGTGGAATCCGTCCCCAGTTCTTTTGCCCTTTTGAGTGCTTGGGTCAAGAAAACTTCGGCTGAAAAAGAAGTTTTATGGTTATAAACCTGCCAATACATAAACATTCTGGCGATTAAATATTTTTCGACCGAATAAATTCCCTTCAAATCGATAACCAATTCATCGTTGACGACATTCAACGTAGAAATAATCCTTTCCGGATTGATGTTTCCTTCCACCACACCCGTAAAAAAGCTGTCGCGCTTCAAATAATCCAATCGATCCATATCCAATTGACTGGATACCAATTGCGTCAAAAATTTACGAGGGTGTTTTCCTTTGAAAATTTCGATGGCTAAATCCAATTCACCTGAAAAATCGACATTCAACAATTCCATCAACCGCAGTGAAATGTGCTCATGGGTAAGGCCTTCGATCAATGTTTTTTCCAAAGTATGGGAATACGGCCCGTGGCCGATGTCGTGGAGTAAAATCGCGCAATAAACCCCGTTTTCCTCTTCCGCGGAAATTTCAACATTTTTCAAACGCAAAGTTTCCACCGCTTTCTGCATCAGGTGCAGCGCACCCAAAGCATGGTGAAAACGGGAATGCCTTGCGCCCGGATAAACCAACTCCGTCATTCCGGTTTGGCATATTCTTCGCAAACGTTGGAAGAACCGATGTTGGATGAGGTCAAAAATTAATTCGTTGGGAATGCTAATAAATCCGTGTACCGGATCGTTAAATACTTTGAGTTTATTTAGATTTAGATACTCCAAAATTGAAGTTTAAATTTTTTAACAGAATACAAATTTAACAGAAAAAACCATGGCACTGAAAATTTTATGGATTGATGACGAAATCGATTTACTGAAGCCGCACGCGATTTTCCTCGAAAAAAAAGGATATGAAACCCAAATGATTAACAATGCGACAGATGCACTGGAAATCATACCCAACGAAAATTTCGCTGCGGTGCTCATCGACGAGAACATGCCCGGAATGGGCGGTTTGGAAGCTTTGCAGAAAATCAAAGAAATCAAACCGCAACTTCCCATCGTGATGATTACCAAAAACGAAGAAGAACACATCATGGAAGAAGCCATCGGTTCGCACATTGCCGATTACCTCATCAAACCCGTGAACCCCAACCAGATTTTACTCAGCTTAAAAAAGATTCTCGATAGCACAAAAATCATTACTGAGAAAGCCGTTGTCAATTACCAACAGGAATTTCGGTCGATTTCTATGGACATGATGAATGCCCGTGATTTTGAAGAATGGCGCGACATTTACAAAAAACTCGTTTTCTGGGAACTGGAACTCGAAAACATCCAAGACGGTGAAATGGCTAAAATCCTCGAAGCCCAAAAAGAAGAAGCCAATTCATCCTTTTTCAAATTCGTTGAACGGAATTATTATGACTGGCTGCATTCCAATGACGGCCCGGAATTGTCCCATACCGTATTTAAAAATTACGCCAAGCCTCATTTGTCCAAAGACGAAAATACTTTGCTCATCATGGTGGACAACCTCCGCTACGACCAGTGGAAAGCCATCGAACCGCTCTTCAATCAATATTACAATGTGGAAAAAGAGCAAATGTATTACAGCATCTTGCCTTCAGCTACACAATATGCCCGGAATGCGTTTTTCGCAGGAATGATGCCTTCCGAAATCGAAAAAAGATTTCCGAATTATTGGTTGAATGACCCCGATGACGGTAATAAAAACCAATTCGAAAAAGAGTTTCTGGATGACCAGATGAAAAGATTGGGGCTTTCTGATTTGAGTACCCAATATTTCAAAATACTGAATTCCGATTTCGAAAAGAAAATTTTGGACGATTTCCATCAATACAGAAATAAAAACCTAACGGTCATCGTTTACAACTTCATTGACATTCTTTCGCACGCAAAAACCGATAACCGGATTGTCAGCCAGATGATTCGTGACGACAAAACCTATCGTTCCACGACACGAAACTGGTTCCAAAATTCTTATTTATTGCAAATTGTACGAAAGGCTGCGTCCGAAGGCATGAAAATTCTACTCACCACCGACCATGGAACCATTTTCGTAAAAAAACCTTCTCAAGTCGTAGGCGACCGCGAAACCAGCACCAACCTGCGATACAAAATGGGTCGGAAATTACAATATGAAGAACGGGATGTTTTTGCCATCGACAATGCCGAAGATTATTACCTGCCCAAGGTCAACGTAAGTTCGAAATACATCTTTGCCAAAGAAGATGTCTTTTTGGCTTATCCGAAAAATTACAACCATTACGTGAATTATTACAAAGAAACCTACCAGCATGGCGGCGTTTCCATGGAAGAAATGATCATTCCTTTTGTAACTTTGACGCCAAAGGCCTAATTTTTCAAAATGAGATTTAAAATTAAAAATAGAGTTGAACTTCCTCAGCTTGCAAAAGATATCCTATCAAATTTGAAACACAAAATCATCCTGTTTGAGGGCGAAATGGGCGCAGGAAAAACAACTTTGATCAAGGAAATCATCGCAAAAATGGGAAGTGATGATGAAACAAGCAGCCCAACTTTTTCGATTGTGAACGAGTACGAAACCCAAATGGGAAAAGTTTTCCATTTTGATTTTTACCGAATCAAATCCGAGGAAGAAGCCCTGGATTTCGGTGTGGAAGAATATTTTTATTCAGGTGATTTTTGTTTCATCGAATGGCCCGGTAAAATTGAAAATTTAATTCCCGAAAACCACCATATTGTTAAAATTATTGCTGAAAACCGCTCCAGAAGTATTACTTTTGTGTAATTTTAGAAGATGGAACACAGCGGGATTTACACGCCTTTTTCGCGCCAAGAACTGATGCCAAAAGAAGAACGACTGGAAGTCCTTCATTCGGAAGGGAAAATGAGCATTGGCATTCCGAAGGAAACCCATTACCAAGAAAAAAGGGTTTGCCTTTCGCCCGATGCCGTTCAGGTTTTGGTTGCCAACGGGCACGAAATCACAGTAGAAACCGGTGCCGGCGATGGAGCCAATTATTCAGACCAAGAGTATTCAGAAGCCGGAGCGAAGATTTCGTATAATTCACAGGAAGTATTTTCCAAACCGATTATCGTGAAGGTCGGCCCGCTTACCCAAACCGAAATCGAATGGCTCAAACCCGAATCTTATTTGGTTTCGACCGTTCAAATCAATACCCGTACACGCTCTTATTTCGAAAAACTTTCGGCTAAAAAAGTTACGGCTCTTGGATTTGAGTTCATCAAGGACAACCACGGGAATTTACCCGTCGTCCGCTTACTGAGCGAAATCGCAGGTTTGACTTCCATCTTATTGGGAGGAGAACTCATGGCGAACACCAATGGCGGAAACGGAATCCTCATGGGCGGAATCGCCGGGGTACGCCCCGCAGAAATCGTCATTTTAGGCGGAGGAACAGTCGGTGAATACGCATCTCGGGCAGCACTCGGCCTCGGTGCGAACGTCCGGGTTTTCGACAATTCGCTGAGCAGGCTCAGGAGGCTGCAAACCGATTTGGGTGTGAGGGTTTCGACTTCCATGCTGGATCCAAAGGAATTGAGCAAATCCCTCAAACGTTGTGACATCGCCATCGGTGCGCTTCGGGGAGAGGGAAGGACTCCTTGCGTGGTCACGGAAGCCATGGTCGAAAACATGAAAAACGGTGCGGTAATCATTGACCTGAGTATTGACAATGGAGGTTGTTTTGAAACTTCAGAAATCACCACCCATGACAAACCCATTCTAATCAAACATGGCGTAATCCATTATGGTGTTACGAATATTACTTCGCGGTTTTCACGGACTTCTACCAAGGCGTTGAGCAATTTTTTCCTTCCTTATTTGCTGTCTATCGCAAAAGAAGGCGGGTTTGAACAAGTCATTCAATGTGACCGCGGCCTTCGTTCGGGGATTTATTTATACCACGGAAGGTTGACCAAAAAAAAACTCAGCGATTGGTTCGGGCTTCCTTTTCACGACATAAACTTATTGATTGTATAAAAATTAAATAGGAGTTGGGAAAACACTCCATCGTAAAAAAATGAAAAAATGAATTTTTGGAAAAGGTTGCGTTTTTATTTGATCGGATTCTCAATCGGTATTTGCTTCGTGCTGTTATTCTTCGGGCCCAGAGCTGTTTCATGTTCTTATTTCCCGAATTCCAGGGCATTGGAAGAAGCCAGATTCCACCCGATGACTTTCTCTGATGAGGCCGCAAAGGTAATTGAAGCCGAGAAAATAGACAGTGTTTTTATGTTCAACGAACTCCTGAAAAAAAGTAAAGTCACCAACCTCGGATCCGATGAAGTCCGTGCAACACCTTGCAGAACTTACCGCGCTGAATACCGGGAAGAAAAAGCCTTTGATTTGGTTTACGACATTTGTAAAAACAAAACCATCATCAAAGAATTGAAAAAAGTAAATTAATCAGGGCTTTCTGAAAACCACCATATCTTGGTATTCAATTTTGGAAGGCGATTTAACTTCATCTTTCCAGAAACCGTCAACGATGTTCAGAATTTCCAAACCCGAACGTTCGGCCATTGCCTTGAGTTCGGCTTTGTGGATAGCGATATTGGCGGATTCGACTTTTTCACTCATCAGCTTGTAATTTCCTTTATCAACCGGAAACCGAAAGTTTTGCCGGGTGCTGATGTATTGTGCATCAGCATCTTCATAAAGAAAGAAAGTATGCAGGGATAGGCCACCCGGTTTGGTTACCCGGTTGATTTCCGTGAAATAATGTTCGATTTCAGAAATCTTCATGTGGGTGAATACGGAAAAAGAAAATGCTTTGTCAAAAGTGTCCTTTTCATAGGGGAAGACAAAATCAGTCGCTTGTTTTTTCGATTCATTATACAAATCATTGAACAAGGGAACGTAGGTAAAATGAAAATGCGGAAAATCCTTCGCGATTTTTTGACTGCACCAATCCACACCCTTTCTAACCACATCAAAACCCTCGTAACGAGCGGATCCGCTTAAAAATTCCGTCAAACCGATTGCAGTCCTTCCGATTCCGCTTCCGATGTCTAATACTGTGTCATTTTGCTGAAGTTGAACGAAATCTTTCAAAAGTTGAACTTGGTGCCGACCTTGTTGCACATATTTTTCGGCACTTGCCGGTGAACCCGTATAGATAAATCCTCTTGGAGGAACATATTTATGGGATTTCCCACTCAGTTTATCCATCAAATCCTTTGGGAAATAATAAAGTCGCCGGATGAAATAGCGCTGGTTGGAAGATAAATTGTACCAAATATTACGTAAACCGCTGGTTCTTTTCATAAGATTTTAAAGAACTTTTGTGATTTCGGCAATGAGTTTGGAGGTGATTTCGGCAATCTCTCCTACTCCGTCGATTTCCACATATTTATTTTGGGCTTTGTAATGTTCGGCCACTTCATCGGTTTTGGTATAATATTCTTTGATTCGGTCACGAATAACGCTTTCATTCGCATCATCTGTCCGGCCGCTTTCTTTTCCTCTTTCCAAAAGTCGTTGAACCAATATTTCATCGTCCACTTTTAAAGAAAGGGTAACCGAAACTTCTTCTTTCAGGTCTTCTTTTAAAATCAAATCCAAAGATTCCGCTTGGGAAGTCGTTCTGGGATAGCCGTCAAAAATATATCCGTCAAATCCTCGGTGTAATTTCAGTTCTTCCCGAAGCATATCGGTCGTTACTTCATCGGGAACCAGAAGCCCTTTATTGATAAAGGATTGAGCAAGTTTCCCCAAATCGGTTTCGTTCTTAATGTTGTAACGGAACATATCGCCCGTGGATAATTGTTTGAGGTTGAATTTCTCTTCTAAAAATTTTGCCTGTGTACCCTTTCCGCTGCCCGGAGGGCCAAATAATACGACGTTAATCATTCTTCTGTTTTGATCTGGTAAATATCCGGTAAATTCCGACCCAGCCCGTCATAGTCCAAACCATAACCGACCACGAACTTATCCGGTATCGTCAGTGCAATTAAATCAATATTTAAACTTTTCTTGTAAGCATCCGGTTTGTAGAGCAAGGTGGCTATTTTAATGCTTTTTGCGTTCTTGGTGTGGAGAATCCTGTAAAGTTCTTCCAGTGTGTTTCCGGTGTCGACGATGTCTTCCATGATGATGACATGCCGTCCGCTGAGGTCCATGGGGATGTCCATCACAATTTCCACTTTCCCTGAAGTTTGGGTACCTTCGTAAGATTTGAGTTTTAAAAAAGAGATTTCACATTCGCCCGGATATCTTTTCAAAAAATCGCTCATAAACATCACCACTCCGTTTAAAACGCCGACAAATACGGGGATTTCACCTTTGTACTCCTCATAAATCGTGTTGGCCATTCGCCGGATTGCGTAGTCTATTTCTTCAAAAGCGATGTAGGGGACAAAAACTTTGTCGTGAATCTTAATTTCTTGCATAAGGTAGGATTCTTTCATACATTTTATTGAAGCCCAAAACTAAACATTTTTTCTGATTTAGGAATTTGAAAATGAGATATTTTGAAAAAATGAATTCTTGTATCCCAAACGCAACTAATCAATTAGAATGAATTACAGGCTTTTTACTTTCAAAAATCATGTTTAATATCAGTTTTAGGCTTTACATTTGATTCCAAATCACGAATCGATGAAAGACCGATTTTTCAAATACATCCAAAACCTCCAAAAAACCATCACCCACCAACTCGAAGAATTGGATGGCAAAGCCCGGTTCGAGAAAGACGATTGGCAACGAGATGGCGGCGGTGGCGGATTGTCCATGGT
>JAEZDQ010000149.1 GCA_023433225.1 Bacteroidota bacterium
GGTTTGTATAGTGCAATGAAAATCTCTTTCGGGCCGGATTCGGCAAAGGAATTCGGGTCTATGTCGAAGCTGACACGCAATTTGTCAATTCGTTTCGCCTTATCGGTTTCTACCTCTTTGCCGCTTCGTTTTACTTGTACGCCGGTAAGTTGGTAGTTGGAGATTGAGAAAGTGCCGCGGACGCTGGATTCCGTTTCTTCTGCTTTTTCTTTTTCGTTGATTAATTCCTCTGAAATGGACTCTTTTTCAGTATGCAGGGTTTCGTTTGCCACCCAAAGCGAATCGTTCAACTGCTTCAGTTCTTTTATTTCCAGTTTGAAGCGGCCAATGTCGGCGTTCAAAGCGGCAATCATCCGACGCGCTTGTTTCAGCTCAGATTCCGAAACGTCTTTCTTATTGAGGATGTTTTGAATTTCCTTTTGCTTGTCAAATATTTCCAAATCCCTTTTTGACAAGAGGGAATCACGGACATCCAAACCTTCGCGGGTCTTTTCAAACTCGCTGGTCAGGGAGTCCAATTCTTTTTGCAATAGTGCTTTTGCATATTCCTCGTCTTGTAAATCGATGGCGAAATGCTCCGATATTGTTTTTTGCTGTTGGTTTTGATAAATATTATACCCCAAACTTCCCAAAAGCAGTACGCCGAGAACGGAGATAATAATGTATTCTCTTTTTTTATTAGGGTAATTTTCGCTGGGTTCCATATCAAACAGTGTTAGTAATAGGTGATTTTGCGGACAATGCGGAATTTCTGTTTTTCATCTTCTAAAATTAAACATTTTATCCAATTATTTTGGCTGTCAAAAGTAAATTTAAAATCGTATTTCAAAAGTCGGTTTTGGGTGTAGTCTTTTTTCTCGATGGTTGCGGGAAACCCGCTTGGATAATAAGTCTTCCTGATTTGAATTTCACCTTTGCTGTCTTTAAAGGTATGCGTTTTCAATAATCCGTTTTCATATTCGAACGATTCTATGATTTTTTCATTGCCCGTTTCCGTAATTTTATTTTTCAAATTCCGTTTCTCCGCGTATTGAAAGAAAATTCTTTGTCCGAGTTTCCCGTCGTTGTGGAAAGTCTGGATGGACTCCGGAGAATTCGTCAAATCATAAGTGTGGATCTCTTTGGAAAATATTTCATCTTCCATCCAAAACTCTTTTTCAGAAAGGTTTTGATGAAAATATTTGTAAATTATAACCCAGGTTTGATTTGTGGTTCTTCCGAAATTAAATTCATCTCCCCGAACCAATTTATTGGCCAAATAATAATAATTTTTCGTCTGGGAAATACGTGTGGGCTCCTCGCCGTTCTGCACAAGCGTGGTTTCTGTTTTTTCGAGCTGATTCTCGGGATTGTACCAATAGATGGTTTTGTCGAAAAGCCCTAATTTTCCTTGGTAGTCCAAATAATTTTGACGCAAAACTAAGTTTCCTTGGTGGTCAAAATCCAATTTTACGGCATCAAAATATTCACTGTCCAGAAATCCCGAAGCGGTGGTTTGGGTGTCGTCCAAAACCAAATAAGTAGTGCTTTCGACTGTTTTGACTTTCCCTTTCAATTGAAATTCCACTGCCTGATTTTGGGAAAGGGCCATTGAAAATAGAAAAAAAAGCAGGAACCTCAGTTGCATTATTTCCGCCATTTTTTGTATTGATTAATCAGTCCGTTGGTAGATGAATCGTGGGAAGCGACGACGTCGTCATTTTTGAGTTCAGGTAAAATCCGACCGGCGAGTTCCTTCCCTAATTCAACACCCCATTGGTCAAAACTGAAAATATTCCAAATGACTCCCTGAACGAAAATTTTATGTTCATAAATCGCAATCAGCATTCCCAATGTTTTGGCTATCAGCACTTCATAAATAATTGAATTGGTGGGTTTATTTCCTTCAAATACTTTGAAAGGTTTCAGAAATTCCATTTCCTTTTCCGTTTTCCCTTGTTTTACGAATTCTTCCGCTACTTGTTTTTCGGTTTTTCCAAATGCGAGGGCTTCGGTTTGTGCAAAGAAATTTGATATTAATTTCTCATGATGGTCGCCCATAGGATTCGGGGAATTGGCACCGGCCAAGAAATCGCATGGAATCATTTTCGTTCCTTGGTGAATGAGTTGGTAAAAAGCATGTTGCCCGTTGGTTCCCGGTTCACCCCAAATAATAGGCCCGGTTTGATATTCAATTTTATTTCCGTTCCGATCCACCGATTTGCCGTTGCTTTCCATATCGCCTTGTTGAAAATAAGCGGCAAACCGGGATAAATATTGCTCATATGGTAAAATCGCCATGCTTTCCGCATCAAAAAAATTATTGTACCAGATTCCCAGTAAAGCCAAGATAACGGGAATGTTTTTTCCGAATTCTTCTTCTTTAAAATGTTTGTCGATTGCGTGCGCACCATCCAGAAGCTCTCCGAATTTCTCAAACCCTACCGCTAAACAAATGCTCAGTCCAATCGCGCTCCAAATCGAATAACGCCCCCCAACCCAATCCCAAAACTGAAACATATTTTCGGAATCAATTCCAAACTTTTCCACTTCTGCCTGATTGGTGGAAAGTGCTACAAAATGCTTGGCAACGTCCTTGTCCTCTGCGCCGGAATTCAAAAACCAATTTCTGGCACTATGTGCATTGGTCATGGTCTCCTGCGTGGTAAAGGTTTTGGAAGCGATGATAAATAAGGTTTGTTCCGGATTTAGGCTTTTCAAAGTTTCAGCGAGGTGGGTTCCGTCCACATTGGAAACGAAATGCATATTCAATCTCGTTTTATACTGCTTTAAAGCTTCGGTCACCATCACCGGCCCTAAATCGGAACCGCCAATCCCGATGTTGACCACATCGGTTATTTCTTTTCCGGTAAAACCTTTCCATTTACCGGAAATAACTTTTTCGGTAAATTTTCTCATCTGTTCCAAAACGGCATTGACTTCGGGCATCACATCTTTTCCGTCCACCAAAACCGGCCGGTTGCTCCGGTTGCGCAAAGCCGTATGCAAAACCGCTCGGTTTTCGGTTTCGTTGATTGAATTTCCCGAAAACATTTTATGAATGGCGTCTTTGAGTTGGCACTCCCGGGCCAGTTCGATTAAATATGCGATTGTTTTTTCGTCTATTCTGTTTTTGGAATAATCAACCAAGATGTTTTCAAAAAGGATATGGAATTTGTCAAAACGCTTTTCATCATTTAGAAAAAGTTCCCTCAAATGAATGTCCTTCATTTCCCGGTAGTGGGTGTTTAACTTTTTCCATGCTTTGGTTTGGGTGGGGTTTATTTTTTCTAAGGTCATGCTCAAGGTTTAAAAGCAAAAATAAGGAATTCCCGCCTCTCATTATAGCTTAATAGTTTGTACAATTGTAGTTTTGTGCTACATTTGCATCCAATTTCGGGATGTAGCGCAGCCTGGTAGCGTATCGGCATGGGGTGCCGAGGGTCGCTGGTTCGAATCCAGTCATCCCGACCAAGAAAAGCTTTTGTGAAAACAAGGGCTTTTATTTTTTAATTAAACCATTCTGTTTTAATTAGTCGGAAGAACTAAGTTTTAACCCCTTTATCTCTATTTAAATTTTAGGCTTGGCTCATTAATTTGTCAGAAACTTCTTGTTTAAACTAATCATCTGTGTGTATTATTCATTGAGGAATGCTTTGAGCAAATCTTTTACTTTGGTTTGGTTTTCTATATAATATTTAGCGGCGGTATCGCCCGTGCCTACTTTGATGGAAATGGCATGTTGGGGAATTTGTTTAAAGAGGTATTCATCTGTCCAATCATCACCGATGGCAAAAACAAAGTCATAAGGTTTGTTTAAAAAGTGGTTCGCCGCATTTCCTTTGTCAATATTCCCATTTTTCACTTCGAGAATTTTATTGCCTTGCATCACCGCAACCTGACTATTCGCCAATAAACCTGTGAGAACGTTGTTCAGTTCATTGGCGCGGATTTCCCCGAACCCGGTTGCCGCTTTGCGGTAATGCCAAACCAAGGAATATTCCTTTTCTTCCAAAAAGGAGCCGGGCGTACGGTCCACAAAATTTTCAATGATGGGCCGAATGGATTCCATCCAAGTTTTGTCTAAATTCTGACTGATTTTCCATTCCGAATTTATTTCTTTGGTCCATACCCCGTGTTCGGCCACGAGGGAAATAGCCAAATGGCCAAAATGTTTTTCCAGAAAGAACCGATCCCTTCCGCTGATGATGACGATTTCGATATTTTGCACTATCATTCGGTTTAATATCTCGTACAATTCAGCATCCGGGACAGCTTTTTCCGGGTCGGAATGATACCCTGTAAGCGTTCCGTCGTAATCAAGAAAAAAGATTTTATTCTTGGATGCCTTAAAGTCTGCAATCACTTTATCATGGTTTTTATAACCCAAATAACGTGTCATTTTTTCGTCTTTGAGTTTTCCGGCTACGGTGAGTGCTTCCATAAACGCAGATGCCCATTTTTCTACATTGTATCTTTTGATGCGTTTCTGCATGATGCTGTTCCGCGAAATTTGTTCTTCAACCGGCATTTCCAAAGCGCGTTTCAGTGCTTCGGACATTTGGTGGTTGTCATTGGGGTTGATGAGCAGTGCATCGTTCATTTCATGGGAAACCCCTGCCATTTCACTTAAAATCAAAACCCCGGTTTTATCGACTCGGGAAGCAATGTATTCTTTGGCTACCAAATTCATTCCATCGCGGATAGGCGTTAAAAATGCGACGTCACTGGAGGTATATAGTTCAATCAATTCTTCAAAGGGAAGGGAACGGTAAAAATACCAAATGGGTGCCCAAGTTACGGTTGAAAATTTACCATTGATATGACCCACCAATTCATCAATTTCCTTTTTCAAACGTTTGTATTGAGGAACGTTTTCGCGGGAGGGAACCGCCAACATTACCAAGCGTACTTTTTCATGGTAATCCGGGTTTTTGTCTAAGAAATATTCAAAGGCTTTCAGGCGTTTGGCCATTCCTTTGGTATAGTCCAAACGGTCAATGGAAAGAATCATTTTTCCATCAGGCACCAATTTTTTGTTTTGTTCCATCCGGATTTGCAAAGAGGTTTTTTCTTCCTCCGGTTTGTTGAAATGATCAATCGCCGCTTGGTGGAATTTTTCGTAGTCGATTCCCATCGGAAAGGAATCGACTTTTACCAAGCGGTTTCCTGAATGAATGGAACTGATGTTGATGTCGTACCGTAGAACCCGGCTTACCGAACTCAGGAAATGCCTTTCATAATCATAGGTATGGAACCCGACCAAATCGGCACCCAGTATACCGCGGAGTAATTCCTCTCGCCAAGGGAGCGTACGAAAAACTTCATAGGAAGGGAAAGGAATGTGCAGAAAAAACCCAATCGACACATCCGGCCTTTTTTCTTTGATTAATTGTGGAACCAAAAGGAGTTGGTAGTCGTGTACCCAAACTTTATCGCCCGGCTTGAGGTGTTTGAGCACTTCTTCCGCAAATTTTTCATTTACTTTTTTATAGGTTTCCCAAAAAACGCCTTCAAAATGTGCATATTCGGTGAAATAATGGAAAAGGGGCCACAATATCCGGTTGCTGAATCCATAATAATATTCTTCCAGCTCTTGCTCTGAAAGTGAAACCGGAATGCATTTTTCCTTTTCGGAAAGTTCCTTAATTTTCATTTCTGTGGCTGCATCCAAATCATCAGAAGCGATTCCCGCCCATCCAATCCAAACGCTTTCGGAGTTTTGGTGAATCGATTTCATTCCGGTGGCAAGCCCGCCCACACTGGGAGAAACTTTTACTTCACCGTTTTCAACAGAAACATTCAAAGGCAGTCGGTTAGAAACGATCAAGGTTTTGTTTTTCATCCTTTATTTTTTTGGTCGCAATTATTTTTTTTAATTTACCAATCCTTAAAAACTTTAATGTTAAATTTGATTAAATGGAGAATCTGGATTATGGCATCATCGGCAATTGTTTAACCGCAGCATTGGTGTCCAAAAATGGTTCCATAGATTGGTGCTGTCTTCCAAAATTTGATTCGCCTTCGGTTTTTGCCCGATTATTGGATAAAGAAAAGGGCGGGTGTTTTGGTTTTCAAGTAGATGATTCTTATGAGATTTCTCAAAAATATTTACCCAAAACAAACATACTCGTTACCAAATTCGAAAGTCCAGATGCCGCCTTTGAGGTACGGGATTTCATGCCCAGATATTATGAAGACAGCGGGAAATTGCATACGCCGCTCGTCATCATTCGTTATTTGAAGCTGTTGAAAGGCGAACCGAAATTCAAAGTGATTTACGATCCTAAAATCGGATACGCCAAAGAAGAAACCATCAGCCGTGTTAAAGATAATTACATCAAAAGTCACACAGTAGATGGGTTGTATGATTCGGTTTATCTTTATTCTGATTTTGATTACGAAACCATTTTGAATGGAGAAGAATTGACTTTAACCCAAGATGCATTTTTCTCGCTGAGTTATTATGAACGTATTCTGGATCAGACCATCAACCGATGTTTTTTGCAATACCAAAGAACCTATGCTTATTGGCTGAATTGGTCGGAAAAAACCACAAATTACAATGCCTACAACAAAGAAATACGTCGAAGCGCATTGGTTTTGAAATTGCTGACTTATGAAAAATCAGGTGCTGTGCTCGCTGCTGCGACGACCTCATTGCCGGAAACCATAGGTGAAGTCCGGAATTGGGATTATCGTTTTTGTTGGATCCGCGATGCCTCCATGGTTTTAAGGGTTTTATTTGAATTGGGCCATGTGGATTCTGCCCAAAGATTTATGAATTTTATTGTGCATACCGTTCCCAACAAAGGCGACAAAATGCAGATTATGTATGGAATAAACGGCGAATCAATTCTAACAGAATATTCCCTCGATCATTTAGCGGGTTATGAAAATTCCAAACCTGTGCGCGTGGGGAATGCGGCTTATATCCAAAAACAAAACGACATTTTCGGCATTCTCACCGAAATCATTTATCAGCAGTTCCTCTATTTCAAAAATTCACTTGATCATAGCGAAGAACTTTGGACCATCGTTACACAAATCGTCCACGTAGTGAGCGAAAACTGGATGAAACCCGACAAAGGAATTTGGGAACACCGTGCAGACGATCAACATTTTACCTTTTCCAAACTTCTGTGTTGGGTAGCAGTGGACAGAGCCATTAAAATCGCACGGCTCATTCACAAAACTTCTATGCTGGAAGAATGGGAAGCTTTACTCGTAGCTATCTCTACAGACATTTATCAAAACGGATGGAACGAAGAAGTGGGTGCCTATACCCAATCCTATGGTTCATATGCGTTGGACGCTTCCATTTTGCTGATGGAAGATTATGGGTTTTTGGAACCGCATGATCCACGGTATATTTCAACTGTAAAAGCGATTGAAAAAGAACTTTGCCGTGACGGACTAATGTACCGTTACAAAAACCGGGACGATTTCGGGCTTCCAAGTTCTTCATTTACCATTTGCAGTTTTTGGTTCATCAATAGTTTGTATAAAATTGGGGATAGGAAAAAAGCCAAAGAATATTTTGACCAACTCCTTTCGTACAGTAACCATTTGGGACTATTTAGTGAAGACATCGATTTCGAAACCAAACGTTTACTCGGGAATTTCCCTCAAGCTTATTCGCATTTAGCACTGATTCAAACCGCAATCAAATTTGCAGGCGGAATCAGCGATCAGGAAGAGCTGAAGAATCTATAACACTGACAAAATGACGCGTTTTTTGATTCGGATTTAAATTTGATTTACTATAGGAAATTGAACTAAAAATGGATTTTAATCAATATACAATCAAATCAAGAGAAGCCATCCAAAAAGCACAACAAATTGCTTTTGGGAATGGTAATCAGGCGATTGAGCCGGCGCACATATTAAAAGGGATGATGGAAACTGAACAAGATGTTTTGGGCTTCATCATCGAAAAACAAGGCGGAAATCCTGAACACATCAGAACCGAATTAGCTGACATAATTTCGCGTTTTCCAAAAGTTTCAGGCGGCTCCGGAAATCATCTTTCCAATGAGGCCAACAAAATTCTGCTTTCAGCTACAGATGAAGCCAAGAAGATGAAAGACGAATTTGTGAGCATGGAACATCTGCTTTTGGGAATTCTGAAAAATAATTCCAATGTTTCCCAAATCCTTAAAGACCAAGGATTGACCTATGACGGTTCGATTCAAGTCATTAACGAACTCAGAAAAGGCCAAAGAGTAACTTCTGAAAATGCGGAAGAAACCTATAATTCCTTGAACAAATATGCCAAAAATTTAACGGAATTGGCTTACGAAGGCAAATTGGATCCGGTCATCGGACGGAACGATGAGATCCGACGTGTTTTGCAGATTCTTTCCCGTAGAACCAAAAACAATCCGATTTTAATCGGTGAGCCCGGTGTCGGAAAAACAGCGATTGCCGAAGGAATTGCCCATCGGATTGTAAGTGGCGACGTTCCGGAAAATTTATTCAACAAAAAGGTTTTCTCGCTGGACATGGGTGCTTTGGTCGCGGGAGCGAAATACAAAGGGGAATTTGAAGAACGTTTAAAAGCTGTAGTAAAAGAAGTAACCGACTCAAACGGTGACATCATTTTATTCATCGACGAAATCCACACTTTGGTTGGAGCCGGCGGTGGCGGAGAAGGCGCCATGGACGCAGCCAACATCCTGAAACCCGCATTGGCACGTGGGGAATTACGCGCAATCGGTGCGACGACTTTGAACGAATACCAAAAATATTTTGAAAAAGACAAAGCTTTGGAACGTCGTTTCCAACAGGTTTTAGTGGAAGAACCCGATGAGGAATCGGCGATTTCGATTTTGAGAGGAATCAAGGAAAAGTACGAAGTGCACCATAAAATTCGTATCAAAGACGAAGCAATCATCGCAGCAGTTCAACTTTCAACTCGTTATATTTCCGATCGTTTCTTGCCCGATAAGGCGATTGACCTTATGGACGAGGCGGCTTCCAAATTGCGAATGGAAATGAATTCCAAACCGGAAGAACTGGACATCATCGATCGAAAAATAATTCAATTAGAAATTGAGATTCAGGCGATTAAGAAAGAGAATGATGAGAAAAAGCTGAATTTACTGAAAGAAGAATTGGCCAATTTACAAGAAGAAAGAAACGAATTGAACGCCAAATGGCTAGAAGAAAAAGGAAAGGCCGATCAGGTGCAGGAAGCCAAAAAGAAAATCGATGAATTAAGAATTCAGGCCGAACAAGCTGAACGTGCCGGTGATTATGAAACCGTTGCAAGAATCCGTTATGAATCCATCAAACAAGAAGAAGAAAAACTTCAAAATCTGGAGAAGCAAATTGCGGATGAAGGTCAGAACAAATTGGTAAAAGAAGCCGTTGATTCGGAGGATATAGCAGAAGTCGTTTCCAAATGGACGGGGATTCCGGTCAACAAAATGTTGCAAAGCGAACGGGAAAAACTCTTGCATCTGGAAGATGAATTGCATAAAAGAGTCATCGGTCAGGAAGAAGCCATTCAGGCGGTGGCCGATGCGATTCGTAGAAGCCGTGCGGGATTGAGCGATGAAGGCAAACCGATTGGTTCCTTTATGTTTCTTGGTCCGACGGGAGTTGGGAAAACAGAATTGGCAAAAGCACTTGCAGAATTCCTATTTGATGATGAAAATGCAATGACGAGAATTGACATGAGTGAATACCAGGAAAGGCATTCGGTAAGCCGTTTGGTCGGTGCGCCTCCGGGTTATGTAGGTTATGACGAAGGCGGTCAACTGACAGAAGCCGTGCGCAGAAGACCTTATTCTGTTGTATTGTTAGACGAAGTCGAGAAAGCGCATCCGGACGTTTTCAATATTTTATTGCAAGTTTTGGACGACGGCCGTTTGACCGACAACAAAGGTCGCGTGGTGAATTTTAAAAACACCATCATCATTATGACTTCCAATTTCGGTTCACCAATCATTTTAGAGAATTTTGAAAATGTAAATTCAGAAAATGTTTGGGAAATTTATGGCAAAACCAAAACACAGGTTTTTGAAGAATTGAAGCGCCATTTCCGACCGGAATTTTTGAACCGAATTGACGAAACCATTTTGTTCAAACCCTTGAGCAATGCGCAGATTTCAGGAATTGTGAAAATCCAGATCGATGAATTGGCCAAAAAATTAGCCAAAAGAGAAATCACTTTGGACATCACACCGGAAGCCTTGGAGTATATTTCCAACAAAGGATATGACCCACAGTTTGGTGCCCGTCCATTGAAAAGAGTGGTTCAGCAAGATGTTTTAAATGAATTATCAAAGGAAATTCTAAAAGGAAATGTGCATGATAACAGCGTGGTGCTGATTGATTATTTCCCTGAAAAAGAAGGTGAAAACAAGTTGGTATTTAATGTGAAGTAATTAAATACCACCCTTTATAAAGAAAATGTCACGGTATTTCCTGTGACATTTTTTATTTCTATTATATCTTAAATTTTTGCACATATAAATGTCACACTTTGTACCCTTGATTTACAGAAGTTTTTTTCATTGATTGGTTAGATTTGATTTTTATAAAAATCTCACTTTTAATTAAAACAAATCATATTATGAGAAAAATCTATTTTTTATTTTTGATCCTGGGTTTCTTATGGGCAAGTCCAAATGGTTTGTGGGCCCAAGAAATCATTACCGAAGTAATTCACTCTGCCGGTTCTGCAAAAGCTAAACACCATCAAGCCCAACAGCTGAAAACGGATTACGAATTAAAGTTAAGTCAAGAAGAAGTTCAATATTACCAAAAATCGGAACCCAATGAATCAACGCAATCAACAGAAGGAATTGATGAAACCGTATCTTTACAGGTCAATTTAATTTACCCTTCGGGTACCTATTCCCCTAGTTTTGTAGTGGTTTTCAAAGAAGAGGAAAATTCTCAAAGCGAAATGATGGGAGATGCCAATACGGTAACCTTTGAAGTGACTCCCGGAGTTTACGATGTCTTGGTTCAATCTATGAAAATGTCGGATAGGAAGTTCGCTTTTAGTTTCAAGGAATTAATTAACGTAACCGAAGATACCATTGTAAATATTGACTTAACAGAAGCTGATAATCTGATTACTACTCAATTTTTGGATCAAGACGGAAACGATTTGAAACCCGGGATTGTGGATCCTAACACCGGAGAAGTTACCGGAGGAACCGCCAATGTTTACGCTACCACCTACATTTATTATAAATCAAAAAAATGGACACCGTTTGTATGCTATTATTTATGGGAAAACAGCGATGGAATTGAAAACGAAGTTTGGAATTATTATGTTTCCGATGTGAGTCAACGCTATGCATTTATCCATACCAATTTAGGGTTGGGATACAATGGAGAGGGATATGTGTCGAAATATGAAACATTGGACGATGGTGTAAATACACCTTTCAACCTTCAAAACAATCCGGAGGAATGGGTAACGCATGAACAAGCTTTCCAACCAAGTATTTTAGGCGAGGGCCAAGGTGAATTTTATTATGGATTTTCTAATTGGGATGTTTACAATGGTTACGGACTTTCAGGATGGATTGGAAGACTTTTTCCAGATGCTGCTAATCTCAATGAAAAGTTGCGCTTTCACTTGAACAATGCCGATGATGATAATCCTACCGATATTATTTTAAATCCGGTATTAGAAGATTATTATGGAACAGTAGATCCTTGGATGGGCGATGAAAGTTTTCATATCACCGGAAATTCAATTATGCTTGACGCAGACCGAAACGTTACGTATGGTTCTTCTACTTTTCTTTCGGGGTATTATTTTACAGGATATATCTACCATGTAAATGAAGAAGGTGTAGGACTTTTGCCCTTCCATCCAAAGTTTTCATTTCAGTACACTCCTGAAAATCAGGTAAATTTTGGAAACAATGTGCCGATTAGCATCACCAGTTATGACGGATTATTCGTAAAGGCTAGTTATATCGGCAGAAACGGTGAAGGTCGCGAATCTGATATCCTGAACACAGAAGTCTTAGCCAAAAGAGACGGAATTACAATTTTTGAAGGAACATATCCAGATTTCTTATGGACCGATCCTATCGAAAGCGGGAATATTGAAATAAATTTTTCCAATTCAAATACAATAATAGGTGAAATGCAAGGCGTTACGGAAACCATTCTTAGTTTCAATGCCGGAAATTCAGACAATATTCCGCCTACACTTCAAATGCTTCAGTTCAGAAATGGAGCTGGTGAGGTGACCGACAGATTTGCTGAAGGCGAAGAAGGTTTTGTACGTTTGGCAGCAGGAGATTTTGAATATATGCCCGAAACCCGTTCGTTGAGCTATATTCCCGGAAATACAGTAGAGTTTTTGTACAGCCCGCACGGACAAAATGATTGGACGGAACTTGCCTTGACCCACTACCCGGAACACTTAGTTCCATTAGCTTTTGGTGATTATTACGAAGCTTCTTTGGCCACAATAAACACTCCAAATAACGACGCATGGTATGATGTCAAAATTATCTGTACAGACGAAGCTGGAAATAAACAAGAACAAACAATTTCACCCGCCTTTAAATTAAATTCAACCCTAGAATTAGATGAAGTTTCGGATTCCGATTTTATAGTTTATCCAAATCCTTTCACAGGAGATTTAAATATCCTACTGCCCGAAACATTGAAGGGTAATTATATTTTCCGTATTAGTGATTTAACAGGAAAAACGATTTATAAGAATCAACAATCAAGCGACATAAAAAACTTTAGTTGGAACGGGAAATCCCTTCCAAAAGGAGTTTACATTTTATCTGTCGAAAACAATGGAAAAATCATTGCAAAAAGATTGATAAAAAAATAATTTGTGTAAATGTTAAATGAAGTCCCGTCAGAGAAATCTGGCGGGATTTTTACTTCCAATCCCCAAATTTAATACCCAAACCTCCTCAAATCACCATCCTTTTTCCGCCAATCCTTTTTGACTTTTACAAAGAGCTTCAGAAAGATTTTTTTATTGAAGAATTTTTCCAAATCTTCACGGGCTTCTTTCCCGACTTTAGAAAGTGATTCGCCCCTATGGCCGATGATAATTCCTTTTTGGGTATCACGTTCCACATAAATTTCACTTTCGATGTGGATAATTTCCAAGCTTTC
>JAEZDQ010000001.1 GCA_023433225.1 Bacteroidota bacterium
CCAATAAATCGTACAAAGTAGGACGAAGCGAACGGGTTTCTTCGACTTTCATCAGCAAATAATCCCAATTCCCAATCGGTTCTCTTTGAAGTTCTTTTTTATTTTCAATGGATTGCAGGTATAATTCCATTGCTTTTTGTCGGAAACTGTTCTCAGTCCAGAAGCGGAAATCCGTGCCGGTGCTTTCGGAGGTTTCGGTTCTCTCATTGATTTCCCATTGATGTTCCCGATAATAATTGAAATACATTTCGGCCAGCATAGATTGCAACACTGATTTGTCGATTCCTTTTGCTTCAGCAATCTCTTTTTCAAAGTTCTCTACAATCTGAATTTCAACATCCTCATCGTCCGAAGTCACCATCGCAATCTTAGACTGATAGAGCAAAGCACGGATGATTTGCTGGGAATTCTTGTCTTTTTTGGCGTTTTGGTAAATGGCACTGACTTCAGGCAAGAGGTTTTTCAGCAGGCCTTCCTGTTCTTGTTTTTCAATGGCCTTCCACTTGGAATCGTAATCGAATTTCTTTTGAGCGAATGAAAAAGAGCAAATGAAAATTAGGAGGAGAAAAAGGATATTTTTCATAAAACCGGTTTATTTATCAGATGCAATTTACAATAAAAAGGTTGGTGGCCTTATTGGAATTTTAAATTATGAATTAAAAATGATGGAAATAACTCATTTAAAATTTCAAATTTCTCATTTTGAATTTTTGGCCTCAATCCAAAGGCTCATGTATTTCAAAGCGCTTGCGGTATTGTGACGGAGGATTTGACCGATGAAGTTCCGGTTGCGGTGCCGTTTGATTTCAGATTGTAGTTGGATGATTTTTTGATGGAATGCTTTCTCAAACAGGTCTTTATTGAATTGTCCTTGGAGGATTTTAAATCCGTTTTCCTGCGCATTTTTCCAAATGTCTTCTTTTTGATACAGCTCAATTGTTTTGAAAACAAACTTATTTTCATCCTCTTCCACAATTCCCGGAATGGTTTTGTCAAACATTCCTTCCGCACCGATTGAAGTGGTGGCAATAGGCGTTCCGGCTTGCATGGCATCGATGAATTTCCCTTTTTGCCCGGCTCCAAAAGGAATAGGTGCCAATAAAATTATGGCTTTTGAAATCACCTCCAAGGCATTTTCCGCTTTGCCGTGAATTAAAATTCCTTCCTTCTCATTATTTAAATCCCAAACTTTTTGACTGGGATAAGCTCCGTAAATATTCAGTTTCGCTTCTGGGAGTTTTGCTTTTATTCTTGGCCAGATCTTTTTCTTCAGACGCAAAACCGTTTGCCAATTGGGTTCATGCAGAAAGTTCCCAATAAAAACGAAGTCTTTTCTTTCGTTAAAAGGTTTTATTTTTAATTCGTTTGTCATTTCGACCGAAACGGAGTGAAGCGGAGAAATCTCAATTCCCATACTTGAGATTCCTCGTGCCTCGGAATGACAAAAATTCTCCAAAAAAGGCAGATAGTGGAGGAGGGAAGGGGAAATATGAAATTCGTTTTTCAGTAAATCCATTTCAAATTCGGAAATAATCAAACTTAAATCACAACGAAGAATGGAAGCGATTTCACGGATGGTTATTTCATTGTATAAATCGATTTCTTCCTTCTTTTTATAAGCTTTTTCCCTTGCCGAACGAAGGAAATGCAGGTCTTCCGTATCGAGAATCTGCAAAGCATCGGGACATTCCTGAACCACCCGCCACCCGAATTGTTCTTCCGAAACGAACCGGTCATAAACCACAATGTCCGGATGGTAGGCTTTCAAAAATTCATTAAAGGAAGAATCATTGAGCTGAATAGGGATTTCCTTTACACTATTAAAAAACATTTGCTCTGCATCGTCAAAGCAAAAACTCGCCTGTGATTTAGCAGCAGCGGAACTGAAAACGACTTCATTGCCTCTGTTCAGAAAGAATTCTACCAATTGTAAAATCCGTTTTCCGGCGGCAGAAGAAGTCGGTTCCGGCCAAACGAGTCCAATAAACAATACTTTGTTTTGAATCATCATTCAAATATCCGATTTTTGCACTTAATTTAAACCAAGTAACCTTGTCAAGGTTCTGTGCGTGGTAAAAATAACCTTGACAAGGTTAGGAAAAGCAAAAAGAAATGTTAGGACTGAAATTGTTAACCGACCCGAGATGGGCAAATATAGCGGAACAAAATCTGGAAGAAATTTTGACCGACCATGCCTGGTGTGAACAAAAGGCGGCTTCGAATGCGATTCATCTGATTGTTAACAACTCAGAACACCATGATTTGGTTACCACCCTGACCGAAATCGCAATAGAAGAAATGCAGCACTTCCAGATGGTTCATAACATCATCAAGGAGCGCGGTTACACATTGGGCAGAGAAAGGGCTGACGATTATGTGGGGAAACTGATGAAATTTTGTAAAAAAGATGGGACAAGGAATTCAGCATTCATCGACCGCCTATTGTTTGCAGCGATGATTGAAGCCAGAAGTTGTGAGCGGTTTCGTGTTTTATCGACTAACATAAAAGACGATGAACTGGCGAAATTCTATCACGAGCTGATGGTTTCTGAAGCGAACCATTATACGGTTTTTCTTGGTTTCGCAAGAAAATATGCAGTGGATGTCGATGTGGAAAAACGTTGGAAAGAGTGGTTGGATTTTGAAGGAGAACTCATCCAAAGTTATGGGAATCAAGAGCGTATTCATGGCTAACTAAAAACCATCAAAATGAAATATATTACAATTCTATTTTTATTCAATTCTATTTTTATTCAGGCACAGAATGACACATTACAATTAAAATTAGACTCAATTGTTAATGAAGCGGATTTGCTTTATCAATACGAAAAAGCTGCTTGGAATTCATCAGACATAATGAATGAAAATAAGTTGATTTCTGAAAGTTTCGGAGGTTATTTTGTTTATCATCAAAACGATTCAATTAAAGTCGTTTATTTTGATAAAAGCCTAAATCAATCAATTGGAAAATTTACGTATTTGAAAAATCAATATAGGGTGCCTCTGAAATTTGAGTCAGATATAAAGAATTTAAATGAAGAAGAAAAAAAGCATGCACAAGTCAGAACAAATTTTATTAGCTATTTAAACACTAATATTTCAAGTTTTAATTATGTTTATGAAGAAGGGTTTACACCTAACATTGTCATTATACCTCAAATGGGAGGCTATAGAGCTTATTTGATTATGGGTGCAAATGTTTTGAATGTTATTCCGTTTGGAAATGATTATATATTTATTTTGGATGAAAGTGGAAATATCATCCATTGGAAAAAGTTTCATAATTCTCTTATCAAAACGATTGTAAAAGATGAAAGCGGAAATAATGTCATTTCATTTATTCATTCCCATTTACCGATGACACCGTACATTTCAGCTACTGATATCTGTACTTTTCGATTGTATGGTGCAGATCTATTTGGAAAAGAATCATTTATTGTTTCTTCAACGGCTTTGGATTTATTGTTTGAATACAATGTTAAAACAAATAATGTGCGATATTTTGATGCCGATCAAATTTCGCAGATAATGAAAAATAATATAGTAGATTAGATATGAAACTGGAAAACATTGTAAAAGAAAGAAGTGGCGGCGTATGTGAGCTCAGCGGTGAGGGTGGGAATTTAAATTTTTATGAAGTTCAGCCTACCTCGGGAAATGAACCCGAAAGAACGATTTTAATTTCAGATAAGGCACTGGCACAAATCGAAAAAAGAGAAGAACCGGACAGTACTTATTGGGAAAGGATTCTCCCAACTTCCATGTGGAGTGAGGTTCCGGGTGTGCAAGTGGTTTCCTGGCGAATGCTCAACCGTTTCCGAAATGAATCTTGGGCGGCGGATGCTTTGGATATGATGTATCTGGACGATGACGCTTTGGAATGGGCCAAAGCTTCCGGCGATCATATAGGCGATGGAACTGTGGAGTTGCACAAAGATTCCAATGGAAATATTTTGCAAAACGGCGATACAGTAACATTGATTAAAGATTTGGACGTGAAGGGTTCATCCATAACCGCAAAAATCGGGACTGCGGTGCGAAACATTCGTTTGGTTCACGACAATGTGGAACAAATAGAAGGGAAAGTGGAAGGACAATCTATTGTGATTTTGACGAAGTTTGTGAAGAAGTGATTCTTGGTAGTGGTATCAAGTAAGGTGTAGTTCATAAATAAAATCATCCATTACATATCCGTTTCCGATGTCGAAAATGCCTTCGTCAATTTTCACAAATCCGTTTCTTTCATAAAAAGCAATGGAGCCGGTGTTGTGTTTATTGACATTCAGGTAAATGGATTTTTTATGATTTTGCTTCGCCAATTCAATGGCGCGGTTCAATAAAAATTTTCCGTGTCCTTTTCCGCGTGTTTCGGCTTTGAGGTAGATTTTGGAAATGTATAATTTTTCGGTTTCAGGTTTACAAACCAGATATCCGACTGGATTTTCATTTTCCCAAAGCATTTCCCATGAAACGCCTTCGTCCATTTCGGTTTTGATTTTTTCTTCCGAATAAAACAAATCCAACATATAATCTATCTGTTGCTGCGAAAGGATTTTGGTGTAATGTTCCTCCCAAATTTCACGCGCAAGTTGCTGAACGGTTGGAATCAAATCAATTGAAACCGAAATTAATTTAACCATAATTCCAAGAACTATTGACCCTTTCCGATTTCGCTTATTTCATCTCTCTTGTTGATGTCAAAACGTGTATCTTCCGAATCCCATTTTTTTTGAAAATAACGGTAACCCAAATACACCAAACCACTCGACACAATTATTGCCAATATATTCAATGTCATTTCATTCATCTCAGGTAAGATATCCATTGCATACAAAGCGCCGATGGCAAAACCCATGATTAATTGGATGGCGATATAACTTCCCGCACCCACCAAAGCCCAAATCCAAGGATTTTTACCGTAAGTAGAAGCCAGTTTGTAGAAAGTATAACCAAATACAAAAAGTACGATCATCAATTTCAGTTTTTAAATTTCAGCTAAAATAAACAAAACCATTCACCAACACAGGCTTGAAACCCAAATTAAACGATACCGAATAAAAACATTTCCAAATCTTTAAATTTTCAAATCTTCAAATTGTATATTTGTTCACAGGTTAGAAAAGCGAAATTCGAAATTCGCAATACCTGAAACATTAAATTTGAAACAAAATAATAATATGTACAGCGAAAAATTCCAACAGCATTTATCAACTCAGTTAAAAGATTTACAGGAACAAGGATTATTTAAAAGAGAAAGGATTATTGCTTCGCCGCAAGCCGCCGAAATTACTTTGGAAAACGGAAGTAAATTATTGAACTTTTGTGCCAATAATTATTTAGGATTATCTGACAATCCTGAAGTCATCAAAGCTTCACAATCCGTTCTTGATAAACGCGGATATGGAATGTCGTCTGTGCGTTTTATTTGTGGAACCCAAGATATCCATAAAGAACTGGAAGCACGGATTTCCAAATTTTTAGGGATGGAAGACACCATTTTATACGCTGCGGCTTTTGATGCCAACGGAGGCGTTTTTGAACCTTTGTTTACAGAAGAAGACGCCATTATTTCAGACGAATTAAACCATGCGTCTATTATCGATGGCGTTCGTTTGTGTAAGGCTGCAAGATACCGATACAAAAACAACAATATGGAAGATTTGGAAACACAGCTCAAAGATGCGGCTTCCAAAAATCATAGATTTACGATTATCGTTACCGACGGAGTTTTCTCAATGGATGGAATCGTTGCCAATCTAAAAGGCGTTTGTGATCTGGCGGAAAAATACGGTGCTTTGGTGATGGTCGATGATAGCCATGCAACCGGGTTCATCGGGAAAACCGGAAAAGGAACCCATGAATACGCTGATGTGATGGGACGCGTGGACATCATTACTTCGACACTTGGAAAAGCATTGGGGGGTGCCATGGGCGGATTTACTTCGGCTAAAAAAGAAATCATCGAAATGTTGCGTCAAAAATCAAGGCCTTATTTATTTTCCAATTCTTTGGCGCCCGGAATCGTGGGTGCGGCTTTGAAAGTTTTCGATATGCTGGAAACCAATACTTCGCTTCGTGATAAGGTAATGGAAAATGCAGACTATTTCCGTACGAATATGAAAGCAGCCGGATTTGACATCCCTGACGGCGATGCAGCCATCGTTCCGGTAATGTTGTATGATGCCAAGCTTTCACAAAACATGGCCGATAAATTATTGGCCGAAGGAATTTACGTCATCGGATTTTTCTTTCCGGTCGTTCCGCGCGATAAAGCAAGGATTCGCGTTCAACTTTCTGCGGCCCATACCCGCGAACATTTGGACAAAGCCATTGCAGCCTTTACCAAAGTGGGTAAGGATTTGGGTGTGATTTAGCTTTAAATGGTAAAACTCAACCTTGTCAGGATCCTAAACCTTGACAAGGTTTTTTTATGAAGAGTGGCTGAGTTTGGCCAAATAAGAATCACCGTCTTCTTCAACCAATTCGACGAGAAATCCATTGGCTTCAGCGGATTCCTTCAAAGTTTCAAAATCCAAATACAACCATTTGACGGAATCGTCCTTTTCTCCTTTGTAATGTATGGTAA
>JAEZDQ010000031.1 GCA_023433225.1 Bacteroidota bacterium
ATTTCATATTGCGGAGTGGGAACCAAAAGCTTGTTGGTTTCCAAAGTTACGGCTACGGTATTGTAATCATCCAATAGGAAATCATATCCGGCACCAATCCTCAGATTGGTCGGTAAATAGGCGGCATTGTCTTCATTATTGGAATAGTCGAGTTTAGGTCCGATGTTGCTGATATTGAAACCGGCACGCGCACGCCCTTCGAAGCTGTTCCAGCTATGGCGCGGAGTCTGGTAGAAACCGGAAACATCAACCGCGAAAGTATTGGCCGGCTGCACTGAACCATCACTTATTCCATTGAATAAATCAGAACGGACAAATCTTCCGGTCACCGCCATACTATAGGTATCGGAAAGCCTCAATCCATAAGATAAATCAATCGAAAATTCATTGGGTTTGGCAATTCCATCTTGGATTATATCCCCATTTACCCCTAATCTTGTTAGTTCAATTTCCCCAATATTAAAATAATAGATACTTGCAGATAAAGTACTTCTTTCTTCACTTCCAAGGAAGGTGTAATAAGAAGCATTTAGTAAGAATACATCATCTGTAATCCCGCTCATGTAAGGGGTATAAGAAACGGCTATTCCGGAGTGGCTTTTACTGAAGGCGTATTTTGCGGGGTTCCAGTATTGCGAAAATGCATCAGCCGAAGTCGCTGCTCCCATGTCTCCCAACGCGCCCGCTCTGGCATCGGGAGAAACTCTTAAGAATGGTGCACCTGTGAGAACGACATTTGGTTCTTCCTGTGCAAATGTAAATACTGATACAAACAGTAAACATCCAATCGATATTTTTTTCATCATCATTTATAATTATTTTAATATCACTAACTTTTCAATCGCCGTAGCCGAACCTTTACAAAGCTCCGTATCTACGCCACGTGCTGTGACGCGGTAAATATACACTCCTTTTCCGATTTTATCGCCAAAATCATCCAATCCATCCCAAGGAATTGCAAACCTCCCGGTACGGTAACCTTCTCTCCAGGGCTCTGCTGAAACGGTCTGGCGAATTGTTTTCACCAATTTGCCGGAAATGGTAAAAATTTGCACCATCACATCCAGTTCTGCATCACAATTGTGTTCAAAGTGGAAGTAGGTCTGGTTGGTAAACGGGTTAGGCCAGTTCAACAATTTGTCAATATAGATATGGTCGGAACCATCTTCCATCACTACGAAATCTAACGTTTGTTCGGAAGAATTATTGTTGATGTCCCATGCCTTGAATACAATTTGATGGTTTCCCAAATCCAATCGATTGAGTTTGTACATCACTTGGCCTTTCTGGTAGTCCAAAACCTGGGGGTTGGTACATGGGTTGTTGTCGCCACCTTCATAATATTCATTCAACACATAAGTTCCTTCCACGTTTCCGTCTAATACGCCGGTAATGTCGTGGCCGATTGCAATTCCGCTGGTGTTAATCCCGGTGCTGTCCACCAGACAGGCCAACAGGTAAGGGTCACGGTCTGTAATCCCGCCGTCCACAAAATTCAGGTTATTCATATACAAGCCGATTGTGGGGCCATCGTCATCGTCGATGCCGTTCGGGTTTTGTCCGCCTACTTTTACGATTTTGGTTGTCACGCCGTCTGTGACATTGTTGTGGGCATAAACCGTGAGTTTGCCGTTTCCGATTTCATAATTGATATCTTTCGGGACATAAAACTGGAATTTGAAATAACCGTTGGTCACATTGGTTCCGCCTTTGAATATGGCATTGATTTGTTCCTGATATTGGAGAATGTCCATATCCCCGTCATTGTTGAAAGTGGTTTTATTAATCGGTTTGTCAAACAAAGTGGCATTGGCTTTTCCGTTAAAAGAATTGTCTTTCAAGGTGCCGTTCACATTCAATACTTCCCCTTCAATTTCCACGAAATCTAATGCGCGGAAAACCCCGTCAAATGTTGCAGCGTCTTCGCCGTTTATTTTGGTTATCCGTATTTGCCTTGGCGGCCGTGTGATAGAGAGCATGGGGTCGCCCAATAAATTCACGCTGTAAGGGTCGTCATTTCCATAAGCGTGTATAACTTTCGCCCTCCTCAAAGCTTCTCCCAAAGGCAAATATTCTCCACCCTCTACATACAACAAATGTTCAACGATGACCTGGTTGAAACTCAATCCGTAGGAAACACCAATCGGTCGGCTGGTGGTTAGCATGCTGACCGCTCCTCCCACCGGGTTTTTAAACATATATTCTCCGGCTGAAGCGACTTCCGGAAGATCCCAAACCGTAAAATCGCAGGTAATCGTCAAAACTACCGGCAGACGAGAATACAGCCCGGAAAAGTTGCCGAATTCATTGATTTCTTCAAAAGTAACAACCCGCTCTTGTGCCCAACTCCGCGGGCCGCCATGCCCGAAATAAACGATTAATGCGCTTCCCAAATCAAAAGCATTGGTAATTCCTTGATTGACTTGAGGGTACCTTTGCCCGGCTGAAGTCCCACTTGCCGGGAAACCATCTAAATACAGCTTGCGCAAAGTGGCATAGGGAATATTATTTTGAATAAATTGGGCGGAAGTGCTTTCTACTTTATTATGAAAAACCGAATTTCCTTCCCCCGGATCATCGTCATCTACCACCAGATAAAATTTGGTTTTCCAATCACCGAAGGAAGAGCCTTGGTTGGGCAGCTTTTCATAGTAAGCAATCGTTTTGTTCACCATTACTTTGGCTTCTGCCAAATTATGAGCGGGAAACCTTCCGATGGCAATATCCGCTTGGTGAGACATGGTTGCCGCGTATTCAATATAGCTGCCGGGAGCCATGACGATATCCGTTTCATCCACCATAGCGAAAAAATCATCCGTCACATACGAATTGGATCCTGTTTCACCCAAAGGTTTAGACTCAAAACTCTGGTAAGATGGAACAAAGTAGGTATTGTTCGGAATCCTGTTTTTGAAATCATATGAAGCCCCACCAAATAACAAAGCATATTTTAAAGGACTTCCATTGTCACGGAGGTGTTTGAAGAAATCCCGAATGGCCGTAATATCCTGTGCTCCGGAGGAAAACTCATTGTAAATCTGCTCAGTTGTTACCACCGCTACTTTCACGCCATCGTTTAACTGCCGGAAATTGGCCAACCGCGCTGCTTCAGAAATAAATTCCGGATGAACGACGATGGCATAATCGACCTCGGTGAGCGCGCGCAGGTTTTGGTTGGCTACCGGCCCCACATATTCCACTTCTGTAAAGGCCGAAGACTCATTGAACGCTATAAATTCATTTTGAAAATGAGGACTGGTAGACATATATTTATAGATGCCACCCGAACTAAGTACATTCATGGCTGTTGTATGGTCGGAGATATTCCAAATTCTTGGTGAACCGGAAACAGAAAAACCATAGATATTTCCGTCGTTTAAATCTTCCAGCCGCCTGAATTGCATTTGGCTTCCGTTAAAAGTTAACATTGCCAAGTATTTGACTTCCAAATAATCCAATAGGATAATCGCTCCCGGATTAGAAGAATCGCCCACATTGATATTGAATGCAAATGTATTTCCGGTGGTGGTGACAGGAAATTGCGTATTGGGTGGGGGGTACGTATTGAAAGTTCCCATTCCGAAGCTTCCATTGCTGAATGGTATTCCGTTCAGGCTCACTCCAAAGGTGGTATTGTTTGCGTCTTTTGCAATCATTCTGTAATTGGCAATTACGGAGCCGGTCGCCGGCCCGCCGCCAATCAGAGTAATCGTTTGAGAAGGTTCCAAGTTGAACATTTCACCACCCCACTGCCTTCCAATTTGGTTTAAATTAATCGAATCTTTTTCATGAAAAACATATTCATGGTAATCGTTAAAAGTTTGAACCGGATTCCCCGGGACATCCATGTCCAAGACCCTTTTCCCGTTCTGACCGCCAAAACTGATGAAATAATAAGCATCATCGGAATATACATTGAACCGATGTGTTAATGCCTCGAGTGACATGTCCGCTTTCCGGTTCCAGCCGTGAGGCCCTTGTCCATAGAAAAGGATATAATCCCCGCTGTCGAAACTGCCGTCTGCTTCGCCGATAAATTGGATGGCGTTTTGCTGTAAAGCGCCGTACCGAAAATCGCCGGGATTTTCATTGAGCATCCTGCCGCCGTTTCCATAAACTTTCAGGGTTCGCGGGTCAAAATTGGTCGGGATGCCGTTTTGGTCGAAAAAAGATTTATCCAAACGGAAAATGCCTGACTTTTTAATTTTAATTTTATACCAATCACCGCTTCGCAATATACTTTGGGTAGCGGGATCGTATATGCCTTCTTCTTGGTATTCCGGCGGGATTCCTTGTTGGGTTTGGATTTGGAATGAAGTCACCTTTCGGATTTGATTTCCTTCCCGCACAAATGGCTTCATGTGAACGGCCAAATAATATTCGTTTCCGCCCCGGGCAATCCTTGCAGTATATTCAAGTTCAGTCGGGATTTCATTCAGGTTAATTTGACCTCGTTCGGAAGAATTCAGCGGCGCGAATTGAACGTTGTGAATACTTACTTGACCCATTCCCGGAACTGTTTCCAAGTACTTAAATTGCGGCACGTTGTTTTTTACGGCATAGCTTTTATTATTAAAAAAAGGAAGTTTAACCGTTTTGTCGAAACTTATCGGATAATCCTTCGCGCCGTCCCACTCAATCGTTACGGTTTGCGCATTCAGGGTAAGCAGAGAGCTTATAATAAGAAAAAACAACGTATTTTTCATTTTGTCTAAACGTTATTCGGGCAAATATATTCTCTTTCACAATAAAAAAAGAATATGCTCGTTAAAGATAGGCAAGACAAACTTTGTGAATTCCACGGAAATGTTTTTCTTTGCAAATCTAATTTTGAAAAAACTTTTTGAAACAACATATAAAGAATATGAACAAGGGTAGGATTTTAGCAATTCTTTTAGTAACATTTTCGGTTACCTTAATGACCAGTTGTGGCGGCAGCGGAAGCGGCAGAAAGAAAGGTGGTGGAACCAAAAACTTCACCAGCTCAACGGGTTGGAAGCCAAACGATCAAAAAGGCTGGTTTTTCTCCGGAAAGAAAAAACCCAATGTGAAAGCATGGCCGGGGATGGTTTACATCGAAGGCGGTTCATTTACCATGGGTCTCGTAAAAGATGATGTCATGCACGACTGGAACAATACGCCCAAACGTATGCAAGTCCGCTCGTTCTTTATCGGTGAAACCGAAATCACCAATTACCATTACAGAGAGTATTTGACATGGTTGAAAGTCGTTTTCCCGCCGGAAGAAGACCAATACAAACATATTTATGAAGGTTCCCTGCCGAATCCGGAAGTGTTCAACAACAAACTTTCAAGAAACGATTTCGACAATGAAACTTATTTGTTTTCGCCCGAATTCAGTTATTATCCTGTTGTGGGAGTTACCTGGTTGCAGGCAAGCAACTATTGTGACTGGTTGACGGACCGAGCCAATGAAAAAGCTTTAATGGACAAAGGGATTTTGGGGAAAGATTATTACACCAATGAAGAATACAATTACGGTTCAAAATATTTTGATGCCGAATCCTACAAAAACAACGATAGCAATGTAAGCGAAGCAATCGATACGACAAAATTGGCCAAGCAATCGATGATCAAAACCACCAATTCAAGAATCCAGAAAGCCAACCGTTCCACTACTGCGTTGGAAGTTTCTCCGTTTAGGTTACCTACCGAAGCAGAATGGGAGTACGCCGCGCTTGCTTTGCCTGCTGACAGAGAATACAATGAGTACAAAGGAAAAACCGTTGTACAAAACGAATTGAGAGGTGAAAAAGGAAGAAACCGCGGACAATATATGGCTAACTTCAAAGTCGGCCGTGGGGATTATTCCGGTATCGGCGGCTATGGAAATGACGGTTCCGCTATCACCAGCGATGTTAAAAAATTCCAATCCAATGAGTTTGGCGTATATGGAATGTACGGGAACGTTGCAGAATGGACCGCAGATGTTTACCGTCCTATCATCGACGACGAAGCAAATGATTTCAATTATTTCCGTGGAAATGTATATGAAACAACCATTGACAACTCAAACGGTGGTTTTGTAAAAGTGGAAGACGATGTAGAGTTTGATACATTAAACGACGGAAGCCTTACTTATAAATCATTGCCGGGTAAATACAAAAAAGAAGTCAAAGAAAACAATATCAATTACCGCGATGGTGACGCCATGTCTTCCTTGAACCCACGGGTGGAAGAAGAAGGTGAATTCGCCGGCAATACGATGGTTGATTCCTTAGGAAACATCATCGAGATCGGAACGGATTCGATGGGCTTCGCCGGTGGCGGAGCGACCGGAGGCACCACTTCCGAAATGTACAATGCACCGGTAAGAAGTTTTTATGTGGATGAAAAAGGAAGAATCATTCTCGAAAAAGACCCGCAGACCAGAACCACACACATCAGCGATGAAGTGCGTGTCGTAAAAGGCGGCTCTTGGAGAGACCCGATTTACTGGTTGGATCCGGGTCAAAGAAGGTTCCTTCACCAAGCAGAAGCGACCAGTTGGATCGGATTCCGCGTAGCACAAGACTACCAAGGGTCATTTGAATCCAAACGAACAAAAAGGGGCAGTAAATAGCATAATCACAACAACGAAAAATCCCAATCCGAATTTATTTTCCGATTGGGATTTTTTATACATTTACACCCTATGAATATAGAGCAGCTTTATTCGTTGTATCTGCGCAGCGGAAAGGTGACCACCGACACGCGCAACATTCCCATTAAATCCATTTTCTTCGCATTAAAAGGCCCAAATTTCAACGGGAATGAATTTGCGAGAGAGGCCATTGCATCCGGTGCTTCATTCGCTATCGTGGATGAGAAGGAATATGAGGACGAAGAGAATTTCATCTATTATGTAAATAACGCATTGAATGCCTTGCAAAAACTGGCACAATACCACCGGTCCCTTCTCAAAATCCCGGTTATTGCCCTCACAGGAAGCAACGGAAAAACGACCACCAAAGAGCTGATTTCTTGCGTGCTCAGCCAAAAATACAATGTACTTGCCACGGAAGGGAATCTGAACAACCACATCGGCGTGCCGCTCACCTTGCTTTCCATCAATGCCGAACATGAAATTGCCGTAGTGGAAATGGGAGCTAATCATTGCAAAGAAATTGAATTCTTATGCCAGATTGCCGAGCCCGATTACGGCTACATCACCAATTTCGGCAAAGCCCATTTAGAAGGTTTTGGTGGAATCGAAGGGGTCATCAAAGGGAAATCTGAACTCTATGCTTATTTAAAAAAACACAAGAAATCTGTATTTGTCAATGCCGATGATGCTTTGCAATGGGAGCACACCAAGGGTTTGGAACGGATTGCATTCGGTACCAAAGAAAATGTAGACTTTCACTTTCAAATCAATGAAAATGAAACGGGCTATTGTCCGGAAATCCGATATTTAGGCACCTCATTCCAGTCGCGGCTCATTGGGAATTACAATGCCAACAACGTTGCCGCCGCCATTGCCATGGGGTTGCAATTCGAAGTTCCGCTTGCCCAAATCAAATTGGGCATCGAAAAATACGAGGCCGACAACAACCGCTCCCAAGCCATTCTTTCCAAAAAGAGACAAATTATTTTGGATGCTTACAATGCGAATCCAAGTAGTATGGAAGCAGCTTTACAGAACTTTTCGAGGCTTAGCGGCGACAAGGCCGTTGTTTTGGGCGATATGTTTGAACTGGGTGCAGAGTCGGAATATGAACACCAACGAATTGCGCAAGTGGTACAAAAAATGAAATTCAAATCTGTGTTTCTCATCGGGGAGCATTTTAGCCGAGTTCAATTAAAACCAACCGGAACCACCAAAATATTCCGCAGCCGCGACCAAGCGGAAACTTATTTTACCAATCATCCGCTCACTGAAAAACACATTCTGGTCAAAGGTTCCCGAGGCATGGCGCTGGAAAAACTTTTGGACGTAATCTGAACCGAAACCGGGTTCAAATCAATTCATCCTTATGTTTTGGAAAAATCACCCTGATGTTTTGAAAAAATCACCCTGATGTTTTGGGAAAATCATGCTGATGATTTTGGGAAATCATACGGTTGATTTTTAAAAATAGCCCGGAATAAAAAAGGCAATCCGTTCGGGACTGCCTTTTGTTTATTTGAGTGGATTGGATTAAATCTCTTCATCCATATCCAATTCCGAATCAATGTCCAAATCGTCAAAAGCGGTGTCGTCATCATCCAGAGCTTCATCATCCTCTTCCAGATTGATGACATCCAATGATTTTTTAGGTGCTTTGAGCGGCACAATTCCGTACCGGTAAACGGTCAATGGATAGTTCAGAACGGCTTTTTTATCTTCAATGGCCAAGACTTCCACAAAGAAAGTCCACATTTCCAAATAATCATAAACGAATATCATTCGGGCGCCCACCTCCGGCAAGGCTTCTTGGATGTAGAAATCAGCCATCGTTTCGTCGGCTTGCTCCTCGTCCATGCTTTCCAAGGGGATTTCCCTTCCTTGGCT
>JAEZDQ010000156.1 GCA_023433225.1 Bacteroidota bacterium
CAGCTGCGGGGGTCCGATTGTGCACCCGGACAACAATACTTTTATCATCACGCCCATCGCGCCGCACAACCTCAATGTCCGGCCATTCATCATCGCGGATGATTCCTTGATCGATTTGACCATCGAAAGCCGGGTGGGGGAATATTTCCTCTCATTGGATTCGCGGAACAAACCGCTTTCTACTTTGGTGGAATTGAAGATTAAAAAAGCAGATTTTTCGATGCTCATCGTGGAGCCTAAGGATAAGTCCTACCTGATGACCTTGCGCGACAAGCTGCTTTGGGGTTCGGACAAAAGAAATTGAATACTTATTTTTTCTTAATTTTTGTTAAAGCACATTCCCAGCTGCTATATTTGTTTATATTTGTCGCTTAATAGAAAAATGCGCAACATTTTCATGTTTTTCACGTTGAATTCTTTGCACATACATTTCTTATAAAATATGAAGAATCTACTTATTGTTATTTTAGGGCTCTCATTTTCATTGGCATTTGCGCAACGACATGAAATCGGGGTTTTCGGAGGAGGGGCAAACGTCATCGGAGATATTGGGAGAAGCAATTACATCAATCCCATGCCGGTTTCATACAATTCCGATAAGATTACAGATAAACTCCCCTTGGCAATGGGTCTCCTATACAGATTCAACTTCAATCCTCATATGGGCTTAAGGTTCAACGCAATTTACGCCAAAGTAATCGGAAATGACAATACCGCGCCGGAAAAATATAAGCGAGAAAGAGGTTATGCCTACAAAAACAATATCCTCGAAGGTTCTTTGTTGTTTGAATACAATTTTTTTGACATCAACAATGAAAACGCCGCCAAACATTCTCCCTATATTTTCGGAGGAATTGGTGCTTTTATGTTCGACAAAAATTTATATACCATCACCCATACTTTTGCAAGAGACGACCAAGGTGTGATTATTCAGCCAGAATCCATCCACACCGAGGTTTCTACCAAAACCGAAAAAGAAACGAGTTTTACCGTACCATTTGGCGCGGGATACAAAATCAAATACAAACACAATTGGGTTATTTCCGCTGAGGTGGGATTCCGCTATACGCGTACGGACAATTTGGACCACAGCTTTTCCAATTTTGAGGATTTCACTTTCATTACCGAGCCGGGGCTCGACCAACCCCCTTTTGATACGGAAATCGGGCTGAGAGATATCAGCGCGATAGAATCCCGCCAAGTAGGCAACACTTCCAATTACGACTGGTATGTGTTTACCGGCCTGACCTTAACTTATACATTCGGAAGACCTCCGTGTTATTGTGATTAAACATTCATGGATCAATTTCTGTTAGACAACATCGGCTCTTCTTCTATTCCAAAGCACGTAGCCATCATTATGGACGGAAACGGACGCTGGGCAAAAAAGCAAGGGTTCGAAAGGACATTCGGCCATAAGAACGCTGTGAAATCCGTTCGGGCGGCTATTCAGGCTTGTGACGACTTAGGAATTGACTTTCTGACGCTTTATGCGTTTTCAACCGAAAACTGGAAAAGGCCGGCCATGGAAGTTTCCTTTCTGATGAATTTACTTTCCCAAAGCATCCAAACCGAATTGGACGAATTGCATTCAAAAGGGATTAAATTGAACTTAATCGGGGAATTGGAAGCTCTACCCAAAAGGGTTTTGAAAGAGTTGCAACATGCGGTAGCCGTTACCCAACACAATACCAAAGCGACATTGACCATCGCTTTGAACTACGGCTCCAAAAATGAAATATTGAACGCCGTGAAGGCCATTTCCCAAAAAACGAAAACCGGGAACCTCGAACCTTCCCAAATTACCGAAAGCGTTATTGAAGCACATTTGTACACCCATGACATGCCTCAGGTTGATTTACTCATACGTACGAGCGGCGAATACCGGATCAGTAATTTTTTGCTTTGGCAAATCGCCTATTCGGAATTGTATTTTACCGATGTACTTTGGCCTGATTTCAAAAAAGAGGATTTGTACGAGGCGGTCAAAAGCTATATACAACGGGAGAGACGCTACGGAAAAACGGGGGAACAATTGAAAACAGAGTAAAAGATATGCGAAAAAGATTATATATGAAGGGTTTTTATACTATTTTACTTTTGGCGGTGAGCGGTTTACTCTTGGCTCAAAACGATTCCTTAACGACCGTCCAAGATTCATTGAAAATAGAAACGGATTCCCTTGTCATTCCTCCTGTTCAAAATATTGAAAATGCCGGGTATGCCAATCCGCAGCGTTATATTTTGGGTGATATGGAAATCAGTGGCGAAAACCGTTTTACCAAAACCCAAATCCTGCGATTTACAGGACTTCGCGTAGGAGAAGAATTGGAAATCCCCGGGACAAAAATCAACAACGCTTTGAAGAAATTATGGCGGACAAACTTATTCTCAGACGTAGATGTTTATGTAGCAAGGATTGAAGGAGAGAAAATTTTCCTGCGTTTGCATTTGGTCGGTTTGCCTGAATTGGTAGAATTGGACATCACTGGCGTTAAAAAATCCAAAAGGGAAGATTTTATCAAAGACCATAACCTCCAGCCGGGAATCAAAGTGACCAGCAACCTGAAAAACCAGGTTAAAAATTCCATCAAAAACCACTTTATGGAAAAGGGTTACCCCGATGCCAAAGTGGATTTTGTAACCTCGGAAGTGCCGGGCGACAAAACCAAAACCAATCTCAAAATCAATGTCCAAAGGGGGGAGAGGGTAAAAATCAAAAACATCGAATTTACCGGAAACAACGAACTCCGAGACGGCCAATTGAGAAGAAAGGCCATGAAAGAGACCAAAAGAAAATCCATTAACTTTTTCAAACCGTCGAAATTCATTCCGCATAAATACCGTGAAGACTTGAAAAAAGTCATCGACGAATACAAGTCCATCGGGTTCCGTGATGCCAAAATCGTTTCCGACACGGTTATACGCGTCGATGAAAATAAGCTGGTAATCAAAATAGACATCGAAGAAGGCCGGCCTTATTATTTGGGTGATGTAACCTTTACCGGTAATTCCGTGTTTACGACTGAACAATTGCAACGCGTTTTTTCTTACCAAAAAGGAGACCCCTATGATGCGGTAGGAATCAATAAAAAAATCAGTGGTTCCGAAAAGGACGATGATTTGTCCACCCTGTATATGGACCGCGGCTATTTGTTTTCCCGTCTGATTCCTATTGAAAAAAGCGTGAAGAACGATACCATCGATTTGGAAATCCAAATCTCTGAAGGGGAACCCGCTACTTACAACCGTGTGACTTTCAGCGGAAATGACGTGACCCATGACCATGTGATTGCACGGGAATTGAGGACCAAACCGGGTGATTTGTTTTCAAAAACCGAAATCAAAAGAACGCTTTATGAATTGGCTGCGTTGGGTTATTTCGAACCGACTCAAATCAATCCCGACATCCAACCCAACCCCGAAAACAATACCGTTGACCTTAACTGGGAGTTGGCACACAAGAGTTCCAGCCAGATTGAATTGCAAGGAGGATACGGCGCCGGTACATTTTTAGGGACATTGGGATTGACCTTCGGGAATTTCTCCGTCGCCAATATGTTCAAAGGAGAAGCATGGAAACCTGTTCCGATGGGCGACGGCCAGTCACTTTCTATCCGTGCACAAGCGGGGAGAGGTTACCAGAATTACAGTTTTTCTTTTACCGAACCATGGATTGGCGGAAGAAGGCCGACCGCATTATCGACTTCGGTTTACTATTCGAGATACAATTACCGCGATTTTTACGGCGAAGAGGCCAAATTGAACATCATAGGTGCAACCGTTGGGTTGAGCCAATTGCTGACTTGGCCCGATGACTGGTTCAGGCTTTCACACGCTTTCTCTTACCAGAAATACAATTTCGACAATTATGCTTTGACGGTAGGCGATTTGAATTACGAAAACGGGTCTTCCAACAATTTCAATTATACCATCGGGCTTACCCGGAATTCAATGGGGCCGGATCCCATTTTCCCGCAAAACGGTTCCGAAATGAGCCTTGCGCTGACCGTAACGCCGCCTTATTCCATTTTAAATGATAAAGATTATTCTACCATGTCGGATGTGGATAAATTCGAATGGCTGGAGTATTACAAAATCAAAGCAAGGGCTTATTGGTACAAAGAACTGGCGGGTAAATTGGTTTTGAAGGTCGGAGGAGAATTCGGATACCTGGGAACTTACAACGGCAAAATCGGGACCATCCCGTTTGAACGGTTCTACTTAGGAGGAACCGGACTGATGGGTAACCGTTTCGACGGCCGGGAAATTATTCCGCTCCGGGGTTACGAAGACGCCACTCAATCCGGTGGGACGCGCGAAGACATTACGCCTACGGGAGGCGGAAGCATTTACGATAAATTTACGCTGGAATTGAGATACCCTATCACAATGGGGCAGCAAGCCAAGATTTTCGCGCTTGGATTTGCAGAAGCCGGAAACACTTGGGCCGACACAAAGGAATTCAAACCATTTGAACTCCGCAGGTCGGCGGGGGTCGGCGTACGGATTTTCATGTCCGCTTTTGGAATGCTGGGCTTTGATTTCGGCTATGGTTTTGATAATACGATGTTTAGCAATGAACCTTCCGGATGGCAAACGCATTTTATTATTGGACAACAATTTTAAAAACATTATTTTTGCCTAAATTATATGGCACTATTTTCGATAACACATCACACCATGAGAAATTTGTTCCTTTTTATTTTACTGATCGGTTTGTCTTCCCCATTGGCTGCACAGCGGTTCGGATACGTGGACACCGACTATATATTGGAGAACCTGCCTCAATATGTTCAGGCGCAGCAAAGGCTCAAAACCCAAACCGAGCAATGGAACCAGGAAATTGAAAACCGTCAAAATGCGGTTAACAAAAGACAAGCGGATTTTTTGAATGAAAAAGTATTGTTGACCGAAGAACAAATCAAAAAAGAGCAATCGGAAATTGATACGGAAATTACCGCTATCAAAGAATTGCAGGAAAAAAGATATGGCCAAGGCGGCGACCTTATCAAGCTCAGACAAAGTTTGGTTAAGCCAATCCAAGACCAAGTTTGGAACGCCGTGAAAAGTGTAGCCGAAAAAAGGAATTATGGGTTTATCTTTGACAAAGGCAGTGATTTGATCATGGTTTATACCGACCCGAAATTCGATATCAGCCGCGAAGTCCTTTTGCAGCTCAATCCCAATGCGGTCATAAAAGAACAACCTAAATCCGGCGGAAACAACACCAACAATAAAGGAAATACCTCTTCTCCGAATAAGGGAAAAAACAATTCGTCACAAAAAGGTTCTACTCCTCCCAAGCAAAATCCGGGAGAAAGATCCTTGAAAAAATAATTTAAAGAACCTAATAATTAATATTATACATAAATGAAAAATCTAAAATTAATCGCTGTTTTTGCCATGTTGTTTGTAGGAGGCATAACAGTTTTCGCGCAAGAAGTTGGACACATCAACCCTTATGCCCTGATCCAGTCCATGCCGGAAAAAATTGCTGCCGACAATGAATTGAAAGGTTTATATGAACGACATGAAGCTGAAATCAAAAGACAAGAAGATGCCCTTCAAAAATTGATCAGCGATACCCAAAAAGAAATGGAAGGCAAAACAGATGAGCAAATCAAAGCAATGGGCGCTCAAATCCAAGCAAAGCAACAGGAATACCAGACCGGCCTTCAAAAGCTGCAAACGTATCAGCAAGCCGCTACCAAAGAAGTGACGGAAAGAGAAGAAGCATTGTTGAAACCCATCAATGAAAAAGCCCAAAACGCCATCAACAAAGTAGCTGCCGCAAAAGGTTTGAAGTATGTAATAGACGGAAGTGTTTTATTATATGCAAACGGAGTTGATATTTTACCAGATGTGAAAAAAGAACTGGGAATCCAATAATCATCTCTTCTTTAAACAGAAAGCAACAGCCGTTTTTTATTCAGAAAACGGCTTTTTATTTTTAACTTCGTGGCAATTTTGATTCAAGATGTTTATAACCGAAACAAACTTAGCAGGCTGCTTTATCATCCATCCCAAAGTCTTTGAAGACGAAAGAGGCTATTTTTTAGAGACTTACAAAAAAAACAGTATCTCCGAAATTTTAGGTTATGAAACCGATTTTGTTCAAGACAATGAGTCCAGTTCCAAATACGGCGTAATCAGGGGATTGCACATGCAACGCGGAGAATTTGCGCAATCCAAGCTCGTCCGGGTTTTGTCGGGTACCATTTTAGATACTGCAGTGGATGTCCGGAAAGGTTCTCCTACATTCGGGCAGCATGTTTCGGTCGAATTATCCGGTGACAACAAAAAGCAATTGTTTATTCCCAAAGGATTTCTGCATGGGTTTTCCGTTCTGAGCGAAACCGCTGTTGTTTTTTACAAATGCGATGCATATTACCATCAATCTTCTGAAGACGGTTGCCATCCCTTGGACAAGGATTTGAACATCGATTGGCAAATCCCACCGGAAGCGGTAACTCTTTCGCAAAAAGACAGTCAAGCACCGTCGTTTTCCGCATTCAATCCTTTTTCCTGATGAAAAAAGTATTGGTCACCGGCGCAAATGGACAATTGGCAAAGTCCCTGAAGGAGATTTTGAACGAAACACCGCATGCCGGTTATCAGTTTTTATTTTTGGACAGGAGCCAATTGGATATCAGCCAACAAGAAATTGTTGAAACTTTTTTCTTTACCAACCGGATTGATGTTTGCGTAAACTGCGCGGCTTATACCGCTGTTGACCTCGCAGAAACGGAAGTCGAGGAAGCCTTCAGGGTGAATGCCGATGGCGTGAAATACTTGGCCGAAGAATGTAAAGAACAAAATGCCCGATTCATCCATATTTCTACCGATTATGTTTTCGACGGGAACAACGACAAACCCTATACGACCGAAGACAATCCCAATCCGATTAATGTTTATGGGAAATCAAAACTGGAAGGGGAACGCTTCGCATTGGAAGTCAATCCCAAAACCATTGTCATCCGCACTTCTTGGGTTTATTCGCCTTACGGAAAAAACTTTTATACCACTATGTTGCGACTAATGCGCGAACGGGAGGAGTTGAACGTAGTCAGCGACCAAACCGGGAAACCCACGGATGCGCGGGATTTAGCGAAATATATTTTAAAAGTCATTTTATCGGAAGATTCCCGTTACGGAATCCGGAATTTTGCCGGAAAGGAAATCATGTCTTGGTATGATTTCGCCCAAAAGATAGCCGTTGAAAACGGTTTTTCCACAAGGATTAACCCTATCCCGACGTCGGCTTATCCGACACCGGCCAAAAGGCCAAAGTGGAGCGTATTGGAATAATCCGAAATATCATTTCCGATATTAGGAATTTATCATTTTGTTTCAGACTTTTGAAACTGCAAATGAAACCAGCTCTCGAAAACTTATTTACACAAACAAAAGGACTTTGGGCAAGAGGTTTTTTCCACCTCGCGGTTTCAAATTATTCCGTTCAATTCATTGTATTTGCCTCCCATTTGCTCATCGCCAAAATCATGTCGCCGGACGATGTGGGGGTTATCAAATCGATTGAAACTTTAACCGGAATTGCAGTTGTCTTAGGAGGTGGCGGCGCTATTTTCGCCATTTTGAAACTTATTCCGGAAAATGCAGATAAGAAAATCAGGCGTTTCCTGCTGTCCCATTCCATCCGGTACACTTTGGTTTACTCGGTCGGTATTTCCTTGCTTTTTTGTTTGCTCGTGTATTTGGGATGGCTTTCGGACAATCCCAAACATGACCGTTGGTTTTACCTTTATGCTTGCGTAATCATCCCCACGGTGTTGACGCAGTTGTTGATTCGCTATTACCAAGCGATTGATTTTTTCAAGCGCATCAGTACCGTTATCCTTTATTTAAAAATGGCTTCTGCCGTCATTGTTTTGGGGTTTACGTATTATTTTTTCATCAATGGATACATTATTTCCACCATTCTGACTTCAGGGTTATCCGTATTGATTCTTTTAATTGATTTGAGAAGAGATTTAACTTCTACATCTAAAGATGCTTTTACATCCTTAAAAAAACAATTCAATTCTCTTTCCAATACCGCCTTTACTTCCCAAATTGTCGATCAGCTAAAATTGAATTCCGGCTTCCTGATTGCTTATATACTCATTACCGATCAATTCGAATTCGGGTTGTATGCCTTTGCCTTGATTTTGGTTCAGGGGATGAATGTTTTGGTTTCGAGTGTCCAGCAATTCCTGATTCCCAAAATGTCCGAAACATCCCAAAACCTGAAGGTCTTTTTTACGCGATATGCCGTTTTTGAAAAGAAATTCAACTGGATTTCAATCGGGCTTTTTGCAATGGCGCAACTTTTCATACCTGTTTTGGTGGCGGTCGTTTATGGTGATAAATTCGACGAAGCGATTGTTTTATTGCGCATTATGCTCATTGGTTGGCTCATTCAAGGCTTTTTCAGTTTAAAAGGAATCATCTTTCTAAGTTTGGGGAAAATGCGTTACATCCTGTATGCCTCTTCGCTCATTTTGTTGATTTCCGCACCGGCTATGTATTATCTGACTTGGGAATATGGCGCGGCCGGTGCGGCTTGGTCTTACGTTCTGCAAAATGTCGTAAGTTTGGGATGCTTAACTTTTTTCGAAAAAAAGTTGGTTAAAAAGTTTGTGTAAGATGGAAGCCGGACAAATCAACATACGAAATACTTATATGCCGATTCTCAGGCATATACTGATATTGCTGCCTTTCCTCATGGTCATCGCATCGGAAATCCTTTTGTATAAACAAAGCAGCCTTTCGGGGCCGCTGAAGGTCGGAGCGGTGACTTATATGCTTGTTTACGCCCTGCTTACACTGAAATACCATGGTGGGTTGTTGTTTTCCATCTTGTGTTTTTTGCCGTTTTTTATTTACGCGATTATCATTTCGTTTAGCTTGGAAGCAGCGATTGAGGAAAGTGTCCGCTACCTTTTCCCGATCAGCATTTTGATGTACAGCTATGCGCTCAAAAAAGATTTTAAATTTCTGCTGTATAGTTTTCTGGTTTTTACTTTGATCAATGATTTTTGGCAAATCATCAATTACCTGAACTGGATGCGCGGCGTACGCCAATGGTTTTACATTTACAATCCATACTGGAATACATGGGGGCCCAACACGACTTCAGGCGTATTGCGCGCAACGGGGATTGTGGGCTTCTTTGGTTTGTTCGGCTTTCTGAACCTTATTGCTTTTTTCCTGACCAAAAGGTTTTACCACGGAAAAGGGAAACTGGTGTTGATGATCATATTCCTGGTTTCCATGTTTTTGAGCTTTTCCTATAAAACCCTCGGGACTTTTCTGGTCTTGGTGTTTTTGGAAATGAAGAACAAACTTCGGGTATTGCTTTATGTTTTGGGCATTTTTGTAGTCGCTTTCCTGACGATGCCCCAACTGGTGCTGACCATGGAAAAAAATGCACGTTACCGTTTGGTTGAATATGTTCTCGAGGGCAATTCGGCACGCGGTGATTCCTACCGGGTAATGTTCGATGAAATGGGGCGGCTCAACTTGTTTGGAAGAGGAATCGGTTCCTTTGGCGGTCCTTCCTCGGTTACTTATAATTCCCCGGTTTACAAGGAGGTGAAATTCAACTGGTACACCACGCCTGAATTGACCACGACCGACACCTATTATCCCCATTTGTTTGTGGAAATGGGCATTATCGGCGGACTTTTTTATATGCTGATTATCGTTTCACCTTTGATTTTCCTGCGTTGGGGTTACGACAAGTTCAAAATTGTGTTCGTGATTTATTTCGCATTGCTCTTTGATGCGCTGTTTTCCTATGCCATCAATAATATTTACTATTTGATATTATCTTTGATTTTCATTTATCCGATTTATTATTACGATGAAAAAACCAAAAGCCCTTAAAAATGTCCGTTAACCTTCCTTCCAAAAGCGCGATTGTTTTCATCTGGATCATCCTGATGATTTATTTGGCTTTTAATTTTTTCAAAAAGCCGAGCGACATTTTTTTCCAAATGAGTTATGACTGGGAAAATGTTTCCATCTTGGATTCTATTGGTGAAGTTGCTGTGGATTCGGTTTCCTTTGATTTTTTGGTTTTAAAGAATGATTTGAAGAGGACGCAACAGGTATCTACCAATAATTCGTATAAATTGATTACCCCCAAAACGGTATATTATTTTCGGGTGTCTGATTTGATTATGTCTGAGAACAACATTGTTTTTTCTGGCGTGAGGTGGATCAATGGTTATCCGGAAAAAGAATTAAAAACAGCGAAGCTGGAAATCATCGACCTGCCGTTGAAAGAAGACGGCAACAAAACGGTGGTTACCATCGGCGATTCCGAAATGATTTGGCAGGAAGGCCGCGACCTTCGGAAATGGCTTCACCTGAAAAACCAGGATTTGGTGTTTCTGGGCTCTAAAAAAGACGTGAACGGATTTGCGCATGAAGCGACCGTTTATGCAACCGCTGGTGAAATCCTGAACCGCTTGGATGAAATTCCCACAGCGGATGTGTATGTTTTATTTTTCGGTGCGCAGGACAAAGCAACCGACCCGGCTTTGCTCAAAGACCAAGTTTGTCAAGTTATATCCCGACTTTCTTCGCGCGCGGAAACCAAAAAATTAATCGCGGTTAGTCTTCCGCCTTCTAACAATCCCGGTTTTGAACAGCATAATTCCGCTTTCAACAACATCCTGAAAGAATGTACTTCGGCAACCGATAAATCTGTCCTGATTCCGTTGTACGACCGGTTGAAGGAAGAAAACAACTATTTGATGGACGATGGGGTGCACCTCAACCAACAAGGCTATTCCATCTTGGTGAAACTCCTTGATAAATCTTTGGAATGAGTTTTTTCAGCCGGATAAAAGAACCCCTGTTTTATCTTTCTCTGGTGGCCGTTTTGATTACATTGGCTTTTCCGGAACATGATATCAATTCCAAAGCGATAATCCTAAGTGCCGCCTGCTGGATTTTTTATAATTCATTTTCTGAAAAATTAAATTTATTCAAGAAAAACACTGTCCTTTTTTTGATTTTCAGTTCCCTTTTTTGGGTGAGTTGTATTGGTTTAATTTATACGGAAAACCTTTCGGAAGGCACAAAAATCCTGACCCGGAATTTGCCTTTTCTGATTTTTCCTTTGATTTTTTCAACCGTTCGGATTCAGGAACAAACAATCGGATTTCTGCTGAAATATTTTAGTTTCTCGGTCATATTAGCGTCCGGATTTGTCTTGGCAAAAGCGACCTATCTGAAAATAAATCATCTGGGAGATTATTTTCATTTCATCAAACTGGAAATGCTCCAAGAAAAGCACAACACTTACTTTGCCCTATTTTGCGTGGTGGCAATCGCTTATTTTTTGTTTAACCTGAAAAAGAAAACCTTTTGGTATGCCGGCTGCATTCTCTATCTCTTGGGATATATGTATCTGTTGAGCGTCCGAATCAGTATCGTTGCATTGATTGTGGTGGTTTTCATCTATCTGATTTCTCAAAGAAAAAAGATTCCTTCAAAATACATTTACCTGTTGTTTGCAGGTTGTACTTTGATTCCTGTTGCATTCTATCTTTCTCCGAGCTTTCAGGAGAAGTTTAATCCGCACACACCGGAAGGTGAACCGATTTCCGATGTCGGTTCAAGGAAAATCCACTGGCAGGCAGCCATAGACCAAATCAGCAAAAATAACATTCTATTCGGCGCGGGAACCGGCGACGGGCATGACGGGCTGTATGAGAATTATAAAAAATTCGGATTTGAAACCGGGTTTCTGGAACAATACAATGCGCACAATCAATACATTGAAACAGTCCTGTATTATGGAGTTTTCGGTTTAATATTTTTGATTCTTCTTTTATTTTACGGATTGAAAATCAATTACCAAAATCGCGATTATCTGGGCATTTCCCTCATTCTGACTTTTGCGGTATGTATGGTAACCGAATCCATTTTGCAAAGGCACGACGGAATTGTACTCTGTGCGTTTTTAGTAAGTTTGTTTTCGATGAAAAAGCGAAAGTTGAATGAAAAAATCTGAAAAAAAACTTGCTATTTTTGGCCCTTACCCTCCTCCTTTGGGTGGGATTTCTGTACATATAGAACGCATTTCCAAATATTTAAACAAAGGAAATATTCCATATACCATTTTTAATTATGGACATTATGAAAATCAAAAGATTATCGCTACAAAAAAAAGTCCTTGGTTTTATATCAAGTTTTTATTTGAGAAGAGCTTCAAATTAATTCATTTTCATAATAATATAAGTTTAGAGTTTTTATACTACTTTGTTTTTGCACTATTTAATAAGACTCCTTTAATAATCACTATTCATGCAGAAAGCCTGCTCCACTATAATGCGGTCATTCGAAATTTGTTTTTGTTTTTTATCAAGCATACACGAAACGCTAAAATCATTTCGGTTTCAGAGAATATTTATGAATTGTTAAAAAAAGAAAATGTAGACGTAGTATTTCTTCCGGCATATGTTCCACCGACTTCTATCAATTTCAAAAAGATAGAATGTAAGAATCGGGATTATTTTCTTTTTAGTGTTTGGCGACTGACTAAAAATGAGGCTGAAAATGTATATAATGTCCCTTTGGCTTTTAATTTTTTAAGAAAGAATCGTGAACGTTTTCAAATGTTATTTATGATAGGAAGTAAAGAATCTTCCGATTTGAATTATTTGGAAAATCTCCTAAAGGAATATGCTGTTCAGGAAAATGTTCTTGTAGTTTTTAATGAAAATATTATCGACTATGTAGGGAATTGTTCATTCCTATTACGTACAAATTTGCAGGATGCCTATGGTATTTCCTTACAAGAAGCGATGGATCTGGGCGTTCCGGCGATCGGTTCCAATGTTTGTTTACGACCAAAGGGAACGGTATTGTTTGAAAATAATAATTTAAAAGATTTAGAAGAAAAAGTAAATTATGTAATTGATTCTGACAAAAACGATTTACTTAAAGAAAAAGAAGATTTGACTTATCATTTGCAATTGATTGATTTATACCGTCAATATTTATCTTAATCCAACCTTATGAAAGTTATTTACGTCGCGAAGATAACTTCTTGAAAATCAATTCCCTCCCCAACAACCAAAGAAAAGTCGTATTGGTAATTGCATAGCGTTTAAACAGTCTTTTGGGCTCCAGCATGAGCCTGAATAACCATTCCAAACTGTTGCGGCGCATCCATCCGGGTGCGTTTTTTTTCATTCCCGTAACTACAGTCAACGCGCCGCCAATCCCAATCATACAGGCGTTTATGGTTCCTTTCCGGGCGGCCATCCATTTTTCCTGACGTGGACAACCCGTAGCCACAAAAAGAATTTGTGTCCCGAATTCATTGAACTCTTTGGCCAATGCGCCTTCTTCTTCCGGTTTTAGTTCCCGGAAAGGATGCGGTTTATACAAGGCTTTCAGTTCCGGATAATTTTTCTCGACATATGCTCTTGTATTGTTCTGGATTTCCTGGGTTCCCCCATAAAATGCAATTTTTAAATTTTTCTTGGAAGATTCCTTCAATAAATACGCAATGATTTCAACGCCGGCCACTCTTTCCTGCGCATAACCGTGAAGGTAGCTTATACTTTTGGCTATCGGCATTCCGTCCGCAAAAGCAAAATCGGCCTGATTCACAATCGTAGCAAATGCCGGGTCTTTATAGGCTTCGACCAGCATATGTACATTTGCCACACAGGCATAGGAAGATTCCCGCTGTACGGCTTTTTCCAGAATTTCTTCCATCAGCATTTCAAAAGTTCCGGTGCTGATGTCGATGCAAATGATTCTTTTTTTCAAAACGGATTCTTATTAACCATGGGCTTTGGGCCGTGAAAAAATAAATATCTTAAAAAAGATTTATTATCTGCAAAGATAAACGGTTAGAAGTATAAAGTTTAGTATTTTTAAGCCCGAAAAGATTTACCGGCTCGAAACTTTAAACTGCTGATATGAAACACCTCCGACAAAACAATGCTTCGATTTTCCTTTTGGTGATTGACTGTATTGTTTTGGCCGCTTTGTTTTTCGGCTTTCTTTTTATCCGGTTTAACTATATTTATTTTGAATTTAACTTAGCGACCCTTGGGAAAATGTTCGCCGACCAATACAAAGCTTTTTTCCTGATCATGGTTTCCTGGTATTTCATTTCCCAATATACACAATTATACAGGGGATTCAGGTTCGCGAAATACATCAACTACATCAAAGGAAGTTTGTTCCAGATTGTCTTGTTTTCCTTTGTATTGTTTACGGTTTCGGGCATCAAATTCGAATATCTGTACAGCAACGAACAAGCGTTTGCATTCATTAGCATCTTGTCGGTTTATTTGGTTTTTTCGCGCAGCGCGATTTATTACATCACGAAGAGAATACGCAAACAAGGATTTAACCTTCGGAATGTAGCCATCATCGGGTTCAATGAAAATGCCAAAGGCCTGATGGAATTATTGTCTGAACGGAAGGATTTGGGTTTGCACTTATCGAAGATTTATGTGACGAAAAATCCGCAGGATGGCCAGGAACTATTGAATCTGAATTCTTTTAAAAAATCGCTGATTGAAGAAGAGATAGAATTCCTCTATATCTGTTTGGGGAACGGGCTGGATGAAGACGTGATGAACCGGGTAACCGATATGGCGGAAAGCCAGTATGTGCATGTAGGCTTTGTGCCCAACAGTTCTTTCCACACCCGCCAAAGCCTCGATATATCTTACTTGGATACATTTCCGATTTTAACTTACAAGCATTACCCGCTTGACCATTCTTTTAACCAAATCATCAAAAGGCTGTTCGATTTGTTTTTCACACTAATGGTTTTCGTTTTTATTCTTTCTTGGTTGTATCCGATTTTGGCATTGTTGGTGCTGATTTACCAAGGCAGGCCCATTCATTTTTCACAAAAAAGGAACGGTCTCAACGGAAAGGAATTCAGCTGTCTGAAATTCAGGACGATGCGTGATGATAAAAACAACAACCGAAAACCCACCGAACGCGATGATCCGCGGGTAACGAAATTAGGACGGATTTTGCGCAAAACGAGTTTAGACGAATTGCCGCAGTTCATCAATGTGTTGAAGGGGGAAATGTCTATCGTCGGGCCGAGGCCGCACATGGTTTCCGAAAACGAATCTTATTCAGATATCATCAAACGGTATTCTTTGCGACATTATGTAAAGCCGGGAATTACCGGTCTCGCCCAAACTCGGGGCTACCGCGGGGTTGTTGAGAGCGATAAAGATATGGAAATGAGAATCCGAACCGACATTTATTATGTCAGGAACTGGTCGTTTCTGCTTGATTTAGTGATTATATTCCGAACGATCAAACTGATGATCTCCGGCGATGAGAATGCGATTTAAGCGGGGAATTACCAGCCTTTGTAATCTTTCTCGTTCTCGTTACCGAACTGCGCGAGTTTGTATAGCCACCAAGCCATCAATCCCATTCCGACAATGAATAAAATCCAGTCAAAAGCATGCCCGATAGGAACCAATAGATTCTCGAAAGTCCAAGTGGACAAATAACCGATTCCGAAGATTATATCTGTAATTAAACCCATATCTTTGTTTCTGAAGTTCAGGCAAAGTTAATAAAAATGTTGGCAAACATCCTTTCTAAGAAATCATTTTTTGTACAAATTGTTTTAGGAACCTTGTTTTCCTTCTTGTTTTTCGGCCGATTGCACAGCGAAGGCCTTTTGTTCCAATATCTTTGGGGCATTTCTGCTTTTCTAATATTGGTTTTATTGGGAAGCTTTTTCCTTTCTTCCTCCAAGCTTTTTAAAAACCCCGGGCTGCCTTTTTGGTTTTTCATCATCTGGATGTTTGCTTTTTCAGGGATTGCAACGGATTTTCGGTTTTCGTGTTCGATGGTGTTTTCTACCGCATTGATTTGGCGGATGGTTCGGGCGGAAGAGAAATCGGACAGTAAAAATTATGCATTCGATGTAGGGGTTTGCCTAAGTTTGACAACGGTTTTTTTTCCTCCCGCCGTATTTTTAACCGGGTTGATCCTTTTCAATTATTTGTATATGCAATCCCTGAACCTACGGGTTATCTTGCTTTTTGTTCTGGGGTTTGTCTTTCCGCTGGCTGTCGGCCTGCAATTTTTGTACCTCAGCGACCAAATGCACCGGGTTGATGAGATGAGCGGTTATTTCCGTTGGGATTTTTGGGATTTCTCCCCTCTTTTATGGTTGCTGCCAATCGGCCTCTTATTGCTCATTGTGTGGATGGATCATATCGCCCATTCGGGGACGCAGGACATCAACAAAAGGCATATTTACTTTTTGTTCTTTCTTTATTTTTTAAATTGGATCATTATCCTTTTGCTATTTGGCGGAAACCAAGTGGATTTACTGGCGGTTTTGGGTTTGCCCTTGAGCGTTTTCCTCGGAAGGTATGTTCAATACCAAGGTTCGGTGATTTGGAAAGAAATTGCCCTTTGGGGGTTTTTAGCCGTCATGGCTGGATTTTATTTCCGCATTGAAATCATGGAGATTTACCGGGAGTTACTCGGAAATGTCGCTTTTTAAGGATAAATTTTTCC
>JAEZDQ010000208.1 GCA_023433225.1 Bacteroidota bacterium
TCTTACAGCCTGGGGAACCTCTGCCGGAACCTGAATATCCCCATTGAAAACCGACACCGCGCAGGTGGCGATGCCGAAGCCACCGCCATCCTTTTTTCACGCTTACTCGAATGGGACGAAAACGATACCATCCCCCAAATGCTGAAAAGGAACTCCAAAGAGCAACAGCTTCCGCCCCATTTACCGAAATCCGAATTTGAAAACCTGCCCGCTTGCCCGGGCGTATATTATTTCCGGGACCAATCCGGAAAAGTAATCTATGTCGGCAAAGCCCTCAACATCAAAAAACGGGTGGCCTCCCATTTCACCGGCCATAACCCAAACCCGCAACGCCAAAACTTCCTCAAAAACATTTACCACATCTCTTATGAAATTTGCGCTACCGAACTCATGGCACTCCTGCTCGAATGCGCGGAAATCAAACGCCTCTGGCCGCCCTACAACCGTGCCCTCAAAAGGTTTGAACCCAAATTCGGTTTGTTCCTTTACAAAGACATTACTGGATACAAAAGATTGGCAGTGGGGAAACTCGGCAAAAACCAGCCATGCATTCAGGTCTTTAATCAATTACACGACGGAATCCATGTTTTGCTCAAACTGATTGAAGAGCACGGCTTGGATATCAGGCTCTGCTACTTCGGCCAGCAAACCCATGAATTTGGAAAGCCCGCTAAAGAAACCCTGCCTCTTCCCGACCCGGAAGAACACAACCAAAAACTGGAAATCGCGCTCGGACAACTCCAGTCTTCCCGGCCTTCCTATGCCATCATCGACAAAGGCCGGCATGAAAACGAAAAAACCTGCATCTGGGTTGAGAAGGGCCATTTCCATGCCATGGGTTACATCGGCAAAGAAACTGATTTAACTTCCCCTGAAGATATCAAAGACTGTTTAGAACGCTACCCCGGGAATTACTATATGATGCAACTGATTGAGTCTTTTGCGAAGAAGAATCCGGGGAAGGTATGGGAATACCGGAAGATTCCGGTTCTTTAATCTCCCTTTTTATGCTTATGCGGTTTTAAGTCATGATGTTATATGAGTTACCCTTCCACTTTTGTCGGGTGTACCATCTTACTTTTTGGTTTTTGGCTTGGTTTGATTGCTTTTGCTGTTTTTTGTTCATTTTTTTGATAAAAAATAACAGAGAAAATTAAACCTTAGGAGTTTCCGTAACGCAGTATTTTACTATTGTTATACAATACTGACCCATTAGATATTGATTTAAGCAAAATGAACAATTTAAAGGAAAAATAATTATTTAATACAATCACTCTAATAATTTAATAATCTAAGCTTGAGTATAAAAGCAGTTATTCCCTAACACTAAATCGTCTTCAATTTTCAGAATCAACAGGCACATTAATTTCAACAAAATTTTATAATCCTGTTCCTGTTCATCTTCTTTCAATGTGTTTGTTGCATGTGCGTATTTGTTCCTTAACCAAAACCCATTTGAAAATCTGTTATTGAGATGATAATCGAAATAGTCCTGCTCTGCCTTTGTTAGTAAAGTATCTCCAAACACTACTAACCCACTCGCTTCCATTTCATCCATTTTTAACCTTAAGTTTTCTGGGAAATGCCAATAACTTATAACATCAAATTTATATAGCAAACTTGACAATAAAATCATCTCCGAATCTACAATGTCAATCTCGCCATCCTCTGATATAGATAAAAGGTTGTCAGAAATTACTTCATTCAAATATTGGGTTTCGTAATTGCCTTTTAGCTCATTCTTATTTAAACCTTTGGTAATTAGAATCTGATATAAATTTGAATATTCCTTCGCATATTTATCATAATTAAATAATGGACTCATATATCGGAAAAAGGTATAATAGATTTTGTTTAGTGCTGTGCCATTTGCGTAAACATATTTTTTCTCAAGAATGGATGGAATTTTACTGAATTTTAAAGGCTTTGTATTTATCTGAAGTAATTCATCATCAATAAAATCGTCTTCTACAAATAACATATACTGTTTCAATAAAAATTCAAATTCAGGAACTAATAATCTATTTTTTTCAAGGTAGTTTAAACTTTCACTAGGTAAATGAATTTTCAAGTTATTAATTGGAAAACTTGAATTTAAATACTCATTTACGAAACTATGAATTACATTCTCTATTCTTAAATTATGTTCACTTAGCAGATATAAATACGTTTCAAAGTGTATAAATGCATCAAAAGATTTGTATTGAAATTCTGAACTGATAAATAATTCATTCTTAGATTGAATCAAGGATCTTTCCCAACCTTCATCTTCTGTATTTCTGGATACCAAATTTATTCCTCCTTGAAAATCAAATAATCCAAAAGGATTTTTAAACAGTCGTAATAAACTCTTACTGTTTGTCCTTTCCATTAATTTGTGTCGGTTATAACTTATTATTCTACGGCCATCTTCGTGAATAATCTTTCTGATTTCTTCTTGATCATCGGCTAAAATCACACCTTGTTTAACAGTAGTTACATAGCCATGCTCGAAAATTTCATTATTTAACTTAGTAGAAATTCTTTTAGCTTTTAAACGCGTTTTGTCATGAAAATATAAAAATTCCGAATCTTTATTTTTCTCAATAAGACGTACATAGTTTAAATTTGCATCTTCTTCATCCAAATATCTATTAATTAATTCTTCTTTATCGTCAAGTGTTAAAGATTTTGGAAAGAACAACTCACTTTCTTCATAATCTCTCCTTTCTTCATAATAAGCTAAAAGAAGTTCAGCATGCGTTGTTTTTGATAAAATAAATTCTTTGATTTTTCCTTCGAAATTTGTTACAAGATTCTTACAACTTAGAAAACTTCTAATCTGAAACCTTTTATTCTGAAAAATCTTATCCAAATCGGTTTCAGAAATTTTAGTATAATTATTCGACAGATTTAATATTTGAAAGAATGACTTTTGATAATCAAAATCAACATCTAAAAAAACCGAAGAAATTTCGTTTGATTTTAAACTATTAAAGTAAATATTGATTTTCTTTCTAAGTTCTTTCGAAGCTTCAATTTGCTTTTTAGAACTCCAAATTTCAGAAAGAAAACCATTATCAATATATTGACAAATATGATGCAATTCCAAAATATCATTACTTCAAAATCACTTTTATTTGGGTAAATATTTGAAAAATAATTATCTATTTTCTCATTCTGTAAGAATGATGCTACGTCATTCTTTGAATAAAATATAATTCGTTCCATTTAATCTGAAATTTTAAGGTGTTTTTTTTTATAATGCTAAATAACAAAGGTACATTTCTAGTTATTTAGGTTTTTACGGTTTCCCGTAATATGGTCAGTTTAAGACCCAAATTAGATAATCCGCGAATCATTAGACAACAAGGTGTTTCTTATTATTCGGAGTACAAGACAATCCATTTTTTTTATTTGGTGATATCAAACCGATGGCAAAAATTAATAAAGATTGAATTATAAAAGGAAATGGCGAATCAAAACTTTTGATTGGTAAAGGTTTTAAAAAAGCTATATTAGATGAACTTGAGGGATTAGGTCTTAACAAATCCACATTATTTCCTGAAGTCGATAAGGTTGCTGAATATATCAAAGATAAATACGCTAATAAGCTTAATAATATAGCTTAGTGAAATTCCAACTCTTCGTGAAACCGGACATTATATCGCTCTTCTAAAAATTTGTTTATTTCACTTTTATCATTCTCATTAACAAAAAATCAATTTCACTGTTATCAAAGTCCGGAATACCAAAGTTTTTAATGTATGTTCCATTAAGTGAGTAATAATCTGAGGAATATGGTTTACTAGTCATTTTGATATAATACCAGAAAATTTCAAAATTTCACATTTTTCCCGGATACCCGTTTCGATTCATCCACTAATAAAATAGCCATTGTGGATCGCTTTTTTCATTTGCTCCTTAATTCATTTAAATCCGAGCATGCAGTAAATTACTATGCCGCACGCTTGTATGTGACTCCCGAAGTGCTGAATAAATCGGTGAAGGAAGTTTGCGGTCAGTCAGCACGGAAACTCATCAACAGCTTCCTGATTCAGGAAGCCAAATGGCTGCTCAAAGACTATTCACTGACGATAAACGATATTTCCGATGAACTCGGCTTTTCATCGCCCTCAATTTTCAGCAAGTTTTTCAAAAAAAATACGGGCTATTCTCCATTCAACTTTAGAAATAATCCGCAAAAGAACTGAAAGATGGATTATACCCGGCACTTGAGTTCCTTCTTAGAAAAAGCAGAGCACGACCCCGCGGTTTGCCCTACACAGATTTCATTTTACTTGGCATTGTTCCGATTATGGCAGGAAATTAATTTTAAAAATCCGCTCTATGTAGAGAAAAAAGAAATCATGACGGCCAGCAAAATCAGTTCAAAAGCGACCTACCACAAATGCCTCAGGATTCTACACACAGGCGGCTATATCAGATACCACCCTACATCCCATCCCTACAAAGCAAGCAGGATTTTCATGCGCTTCCTGAACCATACGAACCAAAAAACCTTATAAATCCAACCTTTCCTTTTTCCTTTTATCTTAATACTTGATACATTCTACGTTTTTCATTTTTAAACTGCCTTTTTATCTTAATACTTAATATTTGATACATTCTACATTCTACATTTCATTATCCCTGTCATCTCGGCAAAGGAGAGATCTCAGATCCTTCGCCGTCTTTTTACCTGCTACTTGATACTTATTTCATTCTACATTTTTACAATTTGCCTTTTACCTTTTGCCCTTTGCCTTTGCCATTTGCCCTTTTCCCGTCATCCTGAGCTTGTCGAAGGATACATTCTTCATTTTCCCTTTTCACCTGCTACCTGATTCTTGACACTTAATACATTATTCATCCCACATCCCACACCCAACATCTACCCTCTATTCTCTTTTACCCGTCATCCTGAGCTTGTCGAAGGATACATTCCACATTCCATACCTTCAACCCAAAAAGAAAGCCCTCCCTGCGGGAAGAGCTTTCCGATCAATAAACGTTTATTTGGTTCAGTGCTTCTTAAAGAGCCTTTTCATCAGCAGGGAAACCAGAAAACTAACGATTGCACCCACTGCGGCGAGTAACATACTCTCCAACAGGTTCATTAATTTCAGGTTGGGTACCATGCTGAGGAATGTACCCCCGATCGTGCCAAAAGCAATGGGATTAATCGGAATCTTCCCCATCGATCTCCGATTCGGATGCCCGGTCTTCAACAGCCAACTGACTGACGGCTGAAAGCACGCCACCGGCAACGGTCAGAT
>JAEZDQ010000217.1 GCA_023433225.1 Bacteroidota bacterium
ATCCGGGAGTACTCCATACCGTAAAAATCCCGATTGCGAAGACGGCCGCAACCGAAGCCGCAGCAGCATATTTCCACCATTGAATATTTTTTTTCTGAATCGATTTTTCGTCTAACCGTTCCTCAATCCGCTCCCAAAGCAAATCACGCGGCTTTTCATCCAAACCCTGCCGGTTTTCCCGGAACAATTCTTCTATGGGGTCATTTGTACTCATACCGATCTATTTTGGGTAATGCCATATTCGTTTAACAATACTTTCAACTTCTCTTTTGCCAAATTCAATTGGGACTTCGATGTCCCTACTGAAATATCCAGTTGGTCAGCAATTTCCTGGTGTTTGTATCCTTCGATGACGTAGAGGTTAAACACCGTCCGGCAGCCGGTTGGCAGGAAGTCCAACAACTTCAACACATCCTGTTCATATAAATTTTCCAATGCCGTAGCGTCTCTTTTGGGTTGGATGTTGCTCGATTCCAGGTAAATCGTGAAATCCTGTTTTTTGCGCAGTTCCATCAGGCATTCATTGACCATGATTTTATACATCCAGCCTTCAAAATTCCCTTTCCCTTCATAAGAATGGATGTTTTCAAAAATCTTCAAAAACCCTTTGACCAAAACGTCTTCCGCCAATCCTGCGTTTTTCATGTAGCGTTTGCAAACCCCCATTAATCGCGCGCCATACCGTTCGTACAAAATTTTCTGTACGCGCCGGTCTTGCTTTTTACAGCCTTCTATGAGTTCAACTTCTATCAACCGCTTTTTTCTTACTGATAAAGATGCGAATAAATCAATTAGGGTTGGTTGGCTTTTAAAAATTTATAATCGCTTATGGTCGTTCAGCGTAATTGATATTTTGCCGTTAAACCGTGGTCAACCCCGTCGCCTATCGGGGTCAACCCCGCCCTTTACTGTGGTGAACCCCGCCCACTACCGTGGTTGACTACACTCCATACCGTGATCGACCACACCCCATACCGTGGTTTTAAATCGAAATAAGGGTAAAAGCGAGCGGTCTGATAGGGAATTAGCTTTAGGTAATCAAATTTTACAGTTCATAAAAAAAGGAAAATAATTGGATTATTCCCATTAATTTCGGTAACTTGTTGCATAATCTTTTATAATCATTCTAAATTATAATTGAATAATTAAAATGAATTGACAAACCCGTTTCAAATGGGTATTAAAAAGTAAATTTGTAACCCTTTCAGTATTATAATTAAATTAAAAAATATGGCATTTGATATAGCAATGATCAAGGGAGTTTATGCTCAAATGAAAGAGCGTGTGGACCACGCCAGAAGAGCTGTCGGACGACCTTTGACTTATTCAGAAAAAATTCTTTATTCCCACCTCCATGAACATACGGCCATGCAGGCATATAAAAGAGGGGAATCTTATGTGGATTTCGCCCCGGATCGGGTAGCGATGCAGGATGCAACAGCGCAGATGGCACTCTTACAGTTCATGCAAGCAGGGAAAACCAAAACGGCAGTTCCGTCAACGGTTCATTGCGACCACTTAATCCAAGCAAAAGTCGGTGCCAAGGCCGATTTGCAAGATGCGATACACAAATCTTCGGAAGTTTTTAATTTCTTGGAATCGGTTTCCAACAAATACGGAATCGGATTCTGGGAACCCGGTGCGGGGATTATCCACCAAGTCGTATTGGAAAACTACGCTTTTCCGGGCGGAATGATGATCGGAACTGACTCACACACCCCTAACGCAGGTGGTTTGGGCATGTTGGCCATCGGAGTAGGTGGTGCCGACGCGGTAGATGTCATGGCCGGAATGGCTTGGGAGCTGAAAATGCCGAAACTGATTGGAATCAAGCTGATTGGGCAACTGAATGGCTGGGCTTCCCCCAAAGATGTAATTTTGGAGGTGGCCGGCATCCTGACCGTAAAGGGCGGAACCGGAGCCATTCTTGAATACTTCGGCGAAGGAGCTGAAAACTTGTCTGCTACCGGAAAAGGAACCATTTGTAACATGGGTGCGGAAGTAGGGGCGACGACCTCCCTTTTCGCGTATGATGATGCTTCCGAAAGGTATTTGAGGGCAACCGACAGGAGTGATATTGCGGATTTGGCCAATGAGCTCCGTGAGTATTTACGTTCCGACCAAGAAGTTTATGATAACCCCGAAGCTTATTATGATGAATTGATTACCATTGATTTGAGTAAGTTAGAACCCAGATTGAACGGGCCTTTCACCCCGGATTTAATGACCCCCGTATCCAAAATGAGGGAAACGGCTCAGTTGAACGAATGGCCCACAACGGTTGAGTGGGGATTGATCGGCTCCTGTACCAATTCCTCTTACGAAGACCTTTCTCGCGCAGCATCTATTGCAAAGCAGGCTGTGGAAAAAGGATTGACCACCAAAGCGAGCTTTGGGATTAACCCGGGTTCCGAACAAGTTCGATATACCGCCGAAAGAGACGGGATTTTACAGCCATTTAATGATTTAAACGCAGTGATTTTTACCAATGCTTGCGGGCCGTGCATCGGCCAATGGGATAGGGAAGGCGCTGACAAAGAAGAAAAAAACACCATCGTACACTCTTTTAACCGGAACTTTAAAAAACGGGCGGACGGAAACCCAAATACCTATGCGTTTGTAACTTCCCCCGAAATGGTTGCAGCCATTGCCGTATCCGGGAGATTGGACTTTAACCCAATTACGGATACACTAACAAACAACAAAGGTGAAGAGGTGAAACTCGACCCGCCGACCGGATTTGAATTGCCTTCCAAAGGTTTTTCTTACGAAGACAACGGTTACAAAGCACCCGTTGAAGATGGTTCTACCGTGGAGGTAATCGTTAATCCGGACTCTGAACGTTTGCAACTTTTAGAAGGATTTTCGCCTTGGGACGGACAAAATATTACCGGAGCGAAATTATTAATCAAAGCATACGGAAAATGTACGACCGACCATATTTCCATGGCCGGCCCATGGCTGCGTTTCAGAGGCCATTTGGACAATATTGCCAACAATACCTTAATCGGTGCGGTAAATGAATTCAACCAAGAAACCAATAAGGTGAAAAACCAGTTGACCGGAGGTTACGGCCCCGTACCTGATGTGGCGCGTGCTTATAAAATGGCCGGTGTGCCCACGGTCGTAGTTGGTGACCAGAATTATGGTGAAGGTTCCTCCCGGGAACATGCCGCCATGCAACCCCGGCATTTGGGGGTGATGGCAGTGATTGTCCGCTCTTTTGCACGAATCCATGAAACCAACCTCAAAAAGCAAGGAATGTTGGCCCTGACTTTTGCGGACGAAGCCGATTACGAAAAAATTCAGGAAGACGATACCTTTAATTTTATTGATTTGATGGACTTTGCCCCAAATAGGCCACTAACTTTGCAATTGGTGCACAATGACGGGACTGAAGACATCATTTTGTTGAACCATACTTACAACGAAGCCCAGATTGAATGGTTTAAAGCGGGTTCTGCACTGAACCTCATCAAGCTACAAGAAAGGAATTAATAAATTCAATATGAAAAATAACTCCCGCTTTGCGGGAGTTTTTATTTGGTCAAAATCAATCGTTTCCTTTTTTGAAAATGCTGCCTATGCCTTTCCCGATTTGCTCAATGGCCTCAATTCCTTTGTTCAATGGTGCAGATGAGAAGTTCTCATAGTCGTCAATCGAAATGCCGTTGGTATGTTCTTGTGGATAAATTACAATCAAATCATTTTGTTTTAAATAGCGTTCGAATTTAGCCGGAATCCTCTCCAAAGAAGGCCTGTAAGAAATCGAACCGCGCCGGGCCGCATTGAAAACAATCAAATCATTGGGTTCAATGTCTTTGGTGATGACTAAAAAATCTTCCCAATAAGTAAACGGTTTGAATGTAAATTTACTGCTCAATTTGAGGTTTTTCAAGACCAATTGAATCGCTTCATAAGTTTTTTCTTCTGCGTGCAAGACGATTGGAATACTGAATTCTTGTGAGATCCGGTGGATTTTTTGAACGATTAATGGGAACCCGCTTTCTTTTTCCGAAAAAGGAGGGCATATAAAAACCAACCGCTTCTTTTCAAACAAAGGCCGTGTAAACCTGCAAATGAATAAATTCCGGTCAACGTTATGGATGATGGAATCCGTTTTTTCGCCCAAAATCTTTTCGAAAAATCCCGTTTTTTGTGGCCAACCGATGATGACAATGTCGGCCATGATTTCTTTGGAAGTCCTGACAATACCGCTTGCCGGATTGTGGTCAATGGTCGCTAAGGTATTTACTTTGGTTTCCGAGGCTGAACCTTGTAAAATGAACTTTTCGAGTTCTTTACGGTATTTGATGATATTCACTTCGGCTTCATTATTATTGGGGACAACAGAAAGTAAAGTGATGGGGTTGACGGAATTTTTATCTTTTATAAGCAAGGCAAAATCCAGTAAAGTTTCCACCAAATTGAGGTGGGAAACCGGAATTAAAATTTGTTCATTGTTCACCGATTGGCTTTTCAATTGTTCTAACGAAAGATTGTCCTGTTCGCTCAAAGCAATTTTTTTGGATGCTTTTTCTGCCGCAAAAGATGCTACCACACAGGTGATTAAAATCAAAATAATCGTCCCGTTTAAAATATTTTCATCGAGAATATTGGCTTGATACCCTACCAAAATAACCGCTAAAGTAGCAGCAGCATGTGCACTGCTTAACCCAAAAATCAACTGTCGCTGTGCTTTGGAATATTTAAAAGCCAGTTGGGTGAAAAGGGCAGCAACCCATTTACTGAAAATAGCTGCCGCACTCAAAGTAAGTGCAATGAAGATCGCCATCGGTCCGCTTAGGATGACATTTATATCGACCAACATTCCTACGGAAATCAAAAAGAAAGGAATAAAAAGCGCATTCCCGATAAATTCAATGCGGTTCATCAGCGCAGAAGAATGCGGAATCAGCGGATTGAGTGCCAACCCGGCGGCAAAAGCCCCAATGATGGGTTCCAATCCTGCTACTTCCGCCAAGAATGCAGCGAAAAAAACCACGGCCAACACAAAAATATAGTGGGCATGCTTTTCACTTTCCAGTTTTTTGAAAAACCATTTCGCGATTTTTGGGATTACAAAAAACATGATGACCGAAATTATGGCAAGGGAAACGGCTAAACGAACCCAAAAGGATTGGTCTAAATTCCCCTGACTCTTGCCCATGATTACTGCCAGAATAATCAAGACGGCAGTATCCGTCAGAATGGTTCCGCCGACCGTAATCGCCACCGCCTGATTTTTGGCAATACCGAGTTTGCTGACAATAGGGTAGGCGACCAAAGTATGCGTGGCAAACATGCTGGCGGTCAATAGGCTCGCGTTGAAATCATAATTCAATAAGTAATAACAAACCGGGAACCCAATGACAATAGGTATGACAAATGTAAAAAGTCCAAACAAAAGGCTTTTGTTCCGGTGTGCCTTGAATTCGTTTAAATCTAATTCCAGCCCGGCAATGAACATGATATACAACAGCCCGATGGTTGAAAATAAATCGACTGCTGAATTTTGTTCCAAAATATTGAATCCGTAAGGGCCGATGATTACTCCGGAAATAATCAAACCGATGATACCGGGGATATTCAGCCTTTTCAGTAAAATGGGAGCCAATAAAATGATGAGCAATACCAGTGAAAAAATCAACACAGGGTTGTGTAAAGGAAGCTCGAATTCATGAGAGAGCTGGCTGAAAAAATTTGTCATATTCCTTAATTTAATTCTAAAAAAAATACTTTATAATTAAGTAATAGGACCAAAACTTATATCAAAAACAAATGGCGTAAAAGTTCAGTCATAATTAACAAATCTACAAAAAATGCCTTTACCGGAAGTTAGATTTTAGGTTAAAACTAAGTCTTTCAGACAGAAATAAATTTACCCGCAAACCTCAGAAGAGCACTAAGGCAGACAAGTCATTTTCTTTTTGGAATTCTCTCTTATCCGCAAGATAAGATAACTGGTTAAACCGAAAGTCGTTGCGCAAAAAACTCCTAAAACCAAGCTTCCCACCAAATATTCCGAAAGGTGCTGGCCGGCCAAATTCTTATAGGATTCGAAAGTGTTTTGTTCAAATGGTTCCGGATTGGGTTTACCTAAAAGAAATCCGCCAAGTTTCAATGAGGCATACACGATGAATGGAATCAAAGGCGGGAGGCTGATGTTCGAAAAAGCAAAAGCAATCAATTTATTGAGGCGAAAGGCAAAAGCCAAAAACAATACACTAACTGTATGAAAACCCCATAATGGAGAAAGACCTATTAATACGCCTAACGCTACGGAAAGTGATTTTTTAGATGGGGAATCTTCGCTGTGCAACAAATCTTCCAAGAAGAATTTTTTCCATCCTTTTTTCCTGAGAATTCGGAAATAATCACGCGGTTTGATGTAAACCAAGGCGATAAACACCAACCAAGTATTGAGCAGGCTGATCCGTGTAAAATCCTTAAAAGGCCGGAAGTGCGAAACACGCTCTGATTCGTCATACAATACTTGTATCGGAACATTTTTGACCGGAATCCCAGCCCAAGCCGACTTTACGATGGCTTCGATTTCAAACTCAAACTTCCGCGTAAAGAATTTCAAATTCCTCATTCTTTCAATAGGATACAGCCGAAATCCCGATTGGGTATCGTTTAGCTTGATACCCGTTTCGAACCAAAACCAAAAATTTGAAAATCGGTTACCGAAACTGCTTTTTTTGGGAATTCCCTCTTGTTGCATATTGCGGTCGCCAATCAGAAGCGATTCAGGGCATTTTTCTAATTCATCTACAAAAATTACTATGTCTTCCGGGAAATGTTGGCCGTCGGAATCCAATGTAATGGCATAACGGAATTTTCTTTTCAAAGCCTCTTTGAACCCGAGTCGCAGCGCAAAACCTTTTCCTTGGTTTTTTGGAAGGTGAATTTGAATTATTTGGGAAAAATGTTTCAGGATTTCTCCGGTGGAATCCGTAGAACCGTCATTTACGACGATTATGTCGGGCGTTACCTCCAAGGTTTTACGCAATACTTTTTCAAGCGTATTTTCATTATTGAAAGTCGGGATGATAACGCAAGCGTTAATCGTAGAGAGGATGTTGTGCATAGGGCTGCTTAATTTTTGGAAAAATCAGCCAAGTAGCCTTTGATCATTTCTACCAATTCCTTGTCTTTGAGGTTGGGTAGAGATTCTTTTACGAATTTCCGGTCGGCTTCAATCTGGTCATGGTATTTCAGAAACTTCGGCAAGTTCTCTTGAATACTTAACCGGATGAGCCGGATTTCCGGATTTTTGGAATCGGCATCTACCGCAGATTCAATCCATTCAATGGCTTCTTTGATGATGGGTTTTCGTTTGGTCAGGGGCTCATAACGTGCCAAAAGCATCTTTCCGGCTCCTTTGTAAGCAACCATGACGGCTTTGTCGGATTGGGAAACATCCTCTACCAAATTGTAAAAATTCTTGGCTTTTTCCTCTGATTTTGTTGCTTCTCGATAGGCTTCCCGAATGGTGGTCGATTGACCGAATAAGCTAAAACACCCCAACATTGTAAACAGTAAAAAGGCTTTTTTCATAATGATAATTTTTGAAACAACCCACTGAATTTTAGTGCCGGGATTTCTTCCATCCAAACGGTACTTTTGACGGAAATCTCTTCGTTGCTTATTGCTTCAAATTGAAGTTCAAACTGCACCAAATCATTCAGTTCCGGGTTGATGATAGCCATAAACTTCACATTTCGTGCCGTTTTCAACATCAGGGAAGTACTCGCCCATTTTTCGCTCAGCTCTTTGATGATTTGCAAGGTGCATACGCCCGGAGT
>JAEZDQ010000058.1 GCA_023433225.1 Bacteroidota bacterium
GGTGTGGTGGAATTGGTAGACACGCCAGACTTAGGATCTGGTGCCGCGAGGTGTGTGGGTTCGAGTCCCTCCACCCGCACAAAAAGCAGGAAGTTTTCTTTCTGCTTTTTTATTTCCGAATAGGTAATAAAAAAGCTTTCCAATTTTTTGGAAAGCTTTTTCAAAACCTATTAATAGCCTAATTATCTTTTTACTACTTTCACACTTTGCACTCCTTTTTCAGTCAAGATTTGCACAATGTATAATCCGGGTTTTAAAGTAGAAACATCGATTTTCGTCTGTAAAGCTTCCGGCTTTTCTGAAATGACCATCTGCCCCAGCGCATTGAAGATTCGAATCTCATTCATTTTCAATTCTGAAACCAAATTCAGTTCATTTCTAACAGGATTCGGATAAATTTCTGCTTGCATCGGATTCAAATCACCAACCCCTGCTGTAGCGGCAGTTAAGACTACGTTGTCGATACCAGCCGCACTATGCGGAACCAATACGGAAACTTTAAAAGCAATGAATTTTACTTCTTCCGAAGCAGTAACCGGAACCTGAACCGCTTCGCCGGCATTTTCCAATGGATAAACCTCGCTTATGGAACTAAAAGACGAAAAATCTGCATTAGACGTCAAAGTGCCCACTTCTAAGGTAATCCCTTCGGTTTGAGAGCCGTCCAGCGAAAGTGAAGCAGCGTCAAAAGTTAAGGTATAATTACCGGCTGCAATTTCCGGCGTTATAAGATACATGCTCATTGGGCCGCCCATAAAGCCGTAAAAAGTAACATTGGAGTCTGCGTAAATCATACCGCCGTTTCCAATATCCGTCCAACACGGGTCAATTTCCTCCCAAGCATCAAAATTTTCATTGATTGCGTAAACAGGTTCGCATTGCGCAAATCCCATAGTGGCCATTCCTGCCCAAAACAAAGAAAGTAAAGTTTTTTTCATCGTGAATATTGAATTAAAATTGATAAGAATCATTCGGCAAATGTACTTTTAATTTGGAATTAGTCTAAATAAATTTCTACTTTTGTCGGGATTTCTAACAAAAATCATATTTGATGAGAGTAAGCAAAGGATTCTTGGGAGCCATCTTATTGGCTACCCAACTTTTACAAGCGCAGGAAACAGAGATTCAGGATTCTGTAGAAATTGTAAATCTCGACCATGTGGTAATTACCGGACAATATTCAGCTCAGTCGATTGATAAATCATTGTATCAAGTAGAAGTGATTTCGGGTGAAGATATTAAAAACCAAGCCGGGAATACCATTGCAGATGTGCTGAACCAGAATCTGAATATGTTGATTGTGCCCAGCAGCGGTTCAGGCGATTCGCAGATTACAATGATGGGTTTGGACGGTGGATATGTCAAAGTCTTAATCGATAATATTCCGCTGGTTTCTGACTCGGGGTTTGGAAACAACATCGATTTGACCAAAATCAACTTGGACAATGTAGAACGGATTGAAATCGTAAAAGGTGCGATGGGTGTGGACTACGGAAACAATGCCTTGGCCGGAATCATCAATATCATCACCAAAAAAGGTGCCCGGTCCGACTGGAAAATCAATTTCATGGTTCAGGAAGAAACGGTGGGCGAAGAATATGACTGGTACGAGGATGGCGGTGTGAACAAAGGAAAAGGCCGCCATATCCAAGCCTTGGACGTGCATGCGAAAGTTTCAGATAAATGGTTTGTAAACGCGGGTGTTAACCGTAACGATTTCCAAGGTTTCTGGGGCGAAAGGAAAGGCCGTAAACATTTCGTCCAAGACGGAAAACGCGGCTACGAATGGCTGCCCAAAGAACAATGGAACACCTATGGTTCCGTGAATTTCAGAACCCAAAACTTCAGTGCTTTCTACAAATTGAGCCATTTGGCAGAAGAAATCAACAAATATGATTCTGTGGTGAATTCCCGGGTTTTTACCGGAGGCGAAAGGACGTTTTACGCAACCGACCGTGATTACTTCACGACACGCTGGACCCATCATTTGAATTTAAATGCCAAACTTTTTAACCATATTCAGTACAACGGAGACTTTTCTTACCAGACCCAAGAAAGGAAATTCCAAGATTACGAATATGACATCCCGGGCAGAACAGAACTACTTCGGAAAACGGAAAGCACTTATTTGTCCACGAAATCTTATTATTCCCGCGGAACTTTTTCCAACTTTTTAAACCACCCTAACCTCGACTTCCAAGTAGGCTATGAAGGCGACTTCAACAAAGGTTTTGCGAATGCTTTCGCGGAGTCATTTGAATTCGAAGAAAATTTAGACAAAGAAGTCGGGACTTATGCCGGATTTGCTTCAGCTGAAATCCGTAATAAATCGGGGCTTTCGTTTCGTCCGGGATTCAGGGCAAGTTTCAGCAGTAAGTTCAAACCTCAATTCAGTTACTCGCTGAGTGCCAAATATAAATTGAGCGACTTCAGTAATCTGCGCGCCGTGGCCGGAACCGCCAACCGTTACCCCAATTTTATGGAGCTTTATACCAATCAGGTTGATGTGAACCATGTTATTGTGGGGGCTGAAAACCTCAGTCCTGAAACGGGCTATTCGACCTCTATTCAATGGAACCACAAAAGACGGTTTGGCGATTTGAAAATGGAAAACAATATCAATACGCTTTATTTAGACGTGGAGGATAAAATCGAATTGGTACACACCAATCCTTTGGCAGCCGAATATTTATTCATGAACATCGACCAATTCAGGACTTGGGGGATTTCCACGGATCACCGGATTTGGTGGGCGAATTTAAGCCTGCACATCGGGGCTTCGGTCTTCGGAGAATCCAAAACGTTGAACAGCGGGAGCTACGCGGTAGATGATTCTGTCAAAGACAAATTCAGGTACAGTTTCCAAGGAAATGCTTCCGCCAACTACACCATCCCCGACTGGGCCGCCGTGTTTTCCGTCTATTATAAATATACCGGAAAAACAAGCCAGTATGTGAAAGATTTAACTTACAGCACCAATGAAAATACATTTTACCGGCTTGCCGAAAGAGATGCATTCAGTATGTTGGATGCTTCCATTCGCAAAGGATTTTACAACGACCGGTTTGAAGTCACTTTGGGTGCACGAAATATTTTGAACGTCACTTCCATCAACGACACATCGGTCATCGGCCAAGGCCACACGGGAACGGGAAGCGGTAACGTACAAATGTTCTACGGCAGGTCTTATTTCCTCAAACTGAATTATAATTTAGAATTCTAATTACACAGAAAATGAAAAAAACAATCACAATCCTCACATTCGCTTCACTGCTATTTGCGGCGAGTTGCCTCAAAGAAGATGACGGAGCCGTGGTCATTCCGCCGCTGACGGGCTCTACCATCGCACCTGAAGTCGGTGGCGCGACACAGCCCAACCAAGTTTGGGTGGATTTGACCAATGAAGAACAATTCGTGACGCCCCGCACATCTTGGGATTTAGCCTTCTCAACCGGTGATGAATTCCGGGTGGTGCTCAACAATTCTATTTTGATGGCGGCAGCGGCTATTGAATCCAATGACATTGACGCGGTCAACGAATCCGACTTTTCGGCGGTAAAAACCTTGATTGAACCGGCGGCAGGGTTTCCCGGACAATACATTGACGATGTAAAGGGGAATTATTTTGACAATGGAACCGCCATCGCCGAAATCAGTGCGCAGGACTCAGAAAACAAAGTCTATTTGGTGAAATTGGGCTACGGGATTTACCAGGGAAATGTCCCTGCTTATTCGGCTTATATTGCCGGTGAAATGCGGGGTTACAAAAAAGTCAGGGTACTTCGTCATGACGCCCATTCCTATAAAATCCAATATGCCGATTTGAATGATACCGACCATTCGGAATTCATCATTCACAAAGACCCGGATTACCATTTCAGTTTCTTCAGTTTTGACACGGAGGAATTGGCAACAGTCCAGCCTACCAAAGCAAACTGGGACATCTGTTTTACCGCTTGGAATAACGTGATTGAAGGATTCGGGACCTATTCCTATTCCGATTTCATCATCAGCAACATCCATTCGGGCGTCGGCTCGTACATCGTTGAGTCCGATCCGCTGACCTTAGAAGAAGATTACAGCAATTTCACTTTGGCGGACGTAGATGCTTCCTTATTTGACTTCGAAGACCAACGCGCCATCGGCAGCACATGGCGGAGCACCGTGAGCGGAACGACTTCCAACCCCGCCATCTACAGCGACCGTTTTTACGTCATCAAAGATGCCGAAGGGGTTTTGTTCAAACTTCGTTTCCTGAAAATGTTGGGCGAAAACAACGAAAGAGGCTATCCCGAATTTGAATATGCCCCTTTGTAATTATAATTGATGATTTGTTTAGAAAGCCGGATTCATTCCGGCTTTTTTATTTCAGGTTTTTGACCAAAGCCATGGTATAGCCCAAATGCAGGGATTCATGCAGGTTATTGAACCGGATGGCGTCTTCAATGGTTTCCAAATGGATTCCGAAACTGGTTTCATAGGGCCTGAAGTAAGAAAGGTTTTCGGCGAAATAATCCTTTTTCAATTTCACTTGGGAAGTCTGGAGCAATTTAATCAAAAGCCTCACATCCTGTTCCGTCACGTTTTGGTCGCCCACACTCCCTTTTTTAAACCGCAAAACCCAATCATTGTCCACCAACATTTCGTTGCCCGAGAGGTAATACGTCATCAATTGTTGGGTCACCAACGCATGGGCGCAGTTCCAGAATACATGGTTGCGGAAGCCCGCCGGAATGGTTGTCAAATGCCGCAAATCATACTGATGAAGATATTCTATGAATTTTGTCCGGATGGCCGCCAAATCCTCAAAGTGTTTATCCATGTTTCGGGTTTCAATGCGTACAAAAATAAGAAAGTATCGGGAGAATGAACCCCTCACCGCCCAATTTTCAACCCAAAACACCGTCTCAATAGTAGTAGGAATGCTACTTGGAATGGATTTTAGCCTCCCACCAACGGTGGCATCCCGTCGGGAACCGCCGAAACCTTCCCACCACTGATGGGACGCCGTCGGGTGTTCTGGAAAGCTTCCCACCAATGGTGGCACCCCGTCGGAGACTGCCGAAACCTTCCCACCAGTGGTGGGACGCCGTCGGGAAGTCCCGATACCTTCCCATCAGTGGTTGTTCTTGAGTTTGATTGGATTTTTTTATATTTATATCAATAAATTAAACTGAAACTTAAAATAACGCAACATGAAAACAATTATTTATTTATTGCTCATCAGTACTACTTTACTCAGTTGTAAATCCTATAAATTATACAATTCACAGCAAATACGGCTCAAAACGACGGGCAGTGAATCCTTTGAAATTGAAAAAGGGAAAATGCTTATTGCCGCTCAATTAGATGGGAATCCGGGACGCTTTGTTTTTGACACGGGAGCTTCCGGGTCTTTGATAACCGATACTTTGGTTCTGTCTGATTTTTACCGTAAAGAAAAATCTTCTTTCGGTAACATTCAGGATGCGCAACGAAACACTATCAATAAAGTGGATTTTTTGGTTGATTTCGAAAATGGATTGATGAGTGCCTCTCCCAAACTTTTCTCCTATTTTCAAATGTCTGATCAACAAGTGTTCGAATGCTCGGAGAAAAGTAGCCTGGCCAAATCACAAGGAATCGTTGGAATGGATTTTTTTACATGGAACAAAGACCGCTCCTCTCTCCTGCTTGATTTCACCAATCGAAAGTTATTGAACCTTGAAAGGGATAAACAACAATCGCTCATTGATGAAGGCTTCAAAAAAATCAAATCAACATTTTCCATCCTTAATCAGATTTATATACACCTGAACATTAACAACAAAGAGTATAAACTCACATTTGATACAGGAAATAACTCCACGATTGTCCTTCCTTATTCTGAAAATGAGAATTTCACCAATTTAGTCCCGTATGAAGTAATCGGAAATACCTATTTTTCTTTGTCAGGAATGAGCGCAGATAAAAGGACTCAGTTTTATCCCGATGTGGATGTTAGAACCGATGTTGGGAATTTTAAAACAAGTGTTCAAGTGACCGAAAACCTGCATATTTACAATGTTGGCTTGGGGTTCATTCAGTCATTTGATTGGATTATTGACTTTGAAGATAAAGAAATCTATTACCGTAAAAACAATACAGAACTCTCCTCACACATACCGAAAATAAATGTAGGTTGCTTGGCCATGGATGGCAAGTTGAAAATCATTTTACTGGGTGGGGTCTATAAGGACAAATACAAATTGGGCGATGAAATAACTCATGTGAATCAACAAAAAGTCACCCCCGAAAACATTTGCGAAATGCAGAAACTGCTCAATGAAACAAAAGATTGGAGCACGCTCCATATTGAAATAGAATAAAATGAATTCGAATAAACCACAAACTGTAAGCACTTATGAATCCGAATTATAAAGCTTTATTGATTGGCTTAATTTACATATCCTCTTGCACAAAAGATATTCATGTGGCCAACCTTAAAAACAATCAATTAGAATTTAAGGGTAATCAGGAAGAAATCCTGTCCCGGTGGAATGAAGCCGTCAAATCCCATAATTTAAAAGGCATATTAGATACCCTTGAAGTAAGGCGAGATTCAGACACGCTCAATCAGGTTCAGTATTTTTATTTGTTGGGAAGGTCTTCAAACG
>JAEZDQ010000104.1 GCA_023433225.1 Bacteroidota bacterium
TGGGACACGCCCGGTCAAGGGGCTGACTTCCTTGGGAAGCGCATCTATATAAGTCGATTTGAGCTTTTGAAGCTGGCGGTAATCAAGGATATCATTGACGATGGGATGTTTGTCGCGCAACTTGGAAAGGACCTCTTCGCCGGTTGCATACTGTCCGGTTTTGGGTTTCTTTGCTTTATAATCAATGTTCAACTTATCGAACAGGATGTCTCCCAGCTGTTTGGGTGAGTTGAGGTTGAATTCTTCACCTGCGTCGGCGTAAACCTTTTTCTCCAGTTCAAGGATGTCTCTATTGATTTTCAATGACTGTTCGGCTAAGACGTCTTTGTCCAAACGGATACCTTCAATCTCCATTTCAGACAGCACTTCCATGAGTGGCATTTCGATGTCTTCAAACAGCTTCTGCGCGTTCACATCGGGCAATTGCGGTGCGAAAAACGCTTTGAGCTGCCATGTGATGTCCGCATCTTCCACGGCATATTCCTTTTGTTCATCCAAGTTCACTTCATTGAATTGCTTTTGGTTTTTACCTCTTTTACCTATCAATGATTCAATCGCCACGGGTTGGTAATGGAGATAGGTTTCGGACAAAACGTCCATGCCATGGCGCATATCAGGGTTCAGCAGGTAATGGGCAATCATGGTATCAAAGGACTTCCCCTTGGGACTGATGCCGTATTTATGAAGAACTTTGTAGTCATACTTCAGGTTATGGCCTATCTTCAGGATTGATTCCGACTCAAAGAAAGGACGGAACTCTTCGATGATTTCCTTTGCTTCAGCGTAGTTTTGGGGAAATGGCACGTAGTAACCCTTCCCTGTTTCATAGCTGAAAGAAATCCCGACCAGCTCTGCGGTCAGTGCATCCAAACCCGTAGTTTCGGTATCGAAACAGACTTCTTTTTGTTGGAGTAACTTGTTCAGCAACAGCTTTCGACCCAATTGGCCTTCGGTTAATTGGTATAAATGGTCATGGGTATGGATGTTTGTAAAATGTGCCGGAGCCGACAATTCAGACGGTTCCATGGCAGCATCGTCGAACAAAGAAGCCTGAACGGCTCTTTCCGAAACGGTTTTCGCGGTTTCAACAACCTGAGATTCGAGGTTAAATGTACGGTAGAAATTCTCTAACAATTGCCTGAACTCCAATTCCATGAACAGTTCTTTTACCCTTTCCACATCGGGCTCGCACATGCAAAGGTCTTCTTCATCAAACTCAATGGGAACGTCCGTGATGATGGTTGCCAACTTTTTGGAAAGAATGCCCAAGTCTTTGTTGGCCTCAATGTTCTCTTTGAGTTTACCTGAAAGCTCGTGTGTATGGGCCAGAAGGTTTTCGAGGCTTCCATATTGCTTTAGGAACTTCTTGGCAGTTTTCTCGCCTACACCGGGCAGGCCGGGGATGTTGTCCACACTGTCCCCCATCATGCCCAGAAAGTCAATCACCTGAATAGGGTCATCTACTTCAAATTTGTTTTTGACTTCTTCCACGCCCCAGATTTCAATTCCTTTACCGAATGCCGGTGGGCGATACATCTTGATTTTATCGCTAACGAGCTGTGCAAAGTCTTTATCGGGCGTTACCATATAGGTCGTATAACCTCTGGTTTCGGCTTTCTTAGCGAGTGTTCCGATGACGTCATCGGCTTCGTAGCCTTCGGCAAAAAGCACGGGGATACACATGGCGCGGATAATTTCCTGGATGTAAGGCACGGCAATTTTGATGGCTTCCGGTGTTTCGTCGCGGTTGGCTTTGTATTGGTCATAGTCAACCGTCCTTACGGTCGCTTGGCCGACATCAAAGACCACGGCTATATGGGTGGGTCTTTCGCGTTTCAATACATCGAGCAATGAGTTGGTAAAACCCATGATAGCAGAGGTATTCAGTCCTTTGGAGTTGATGCGGGGGTTTTTGATGAATGCGTAATAACCGCGGAAAATCAGTGCGTAAGCGTCTAACAGGAATAATCTTTTGTCTTCTGGATTCATAGTCGGTAAAGTTAATAAATACTCAATTACGGCATGTTCTAACTTATTAGGAATTTATTATATATTTGTTTGACTTAATAATTAAAAACCATGAAAGTCTTAATTACATCAGTATTACTTCTGTTATTGTATGGTGTCAACGGTCAGGCCACCCAAGTTGACATTGTGGATTTCTACCATTGGACGGCTTCGGACGGCAACGATTATGAGATGGTAGTCGTCACGCCTGACTTTTGGGAGAATGAAGAAACGCCTGCAACGATCCGTGTGAGGTATTCCCGTGGCGGGAGTTACAGCGTAGTGGAGTTTTATTCTGTGTTAAGTTTTGAGTATGATGAGGATTCTAATTTGATAATTTACCTGTTGGCTGACAGTGAAGCTGAGTTCATCCAAGGTGCCGGCAGCTATTCACCCGACAATTTTGTGCTGAAGTTCGATACCGCAGGCGCATTACTTTATGGCTACCAAGCCGATAACAATGAGTTGGACAAACCTGATGATGAGATTATATACGCGGACCTCTACCTGACCGAATACGGGGATTCAGATAATTTGCGCGCAACCATCCGGAAGTTCTACAGCTCTTCCGACCCGATGTACCGTGAGTTGATGGATTACACCACCCAATTCGATTGATTAAGTTTCAGGGGCAAGTTCCACCACCAAGCCGTCGAGTTCTTCCGTTATATTAATCTGGCAACCCAAGCGGCTGTTGGGTTTCACATGAAAAGCTTCCGAGAGCATGGCTTCTTCATCGTCTTGCATGGGTGGCAATTCCACGTCTTCCGAGACTACATAACACTGGCAAGATGCGCACATGGCCATACCGCCGCAGATCCCGATGGTTCCTTCTGGAGCCAATTCATAGGCACGGACAAGCTCCATGACGTTCATCGCCATATCAGTCGGCGCATCTACTTGGTGCGAAACACCTTCACGGTCTATGATGGTTACATTAATATCTGCCATGTTGAAGCTTTATTAAAGAACTCTTCCAAAGTTGGAACTTTGGAAAAGTCGAAGTTTAAAATATGAGTTTCACGTCCAGTTCAAACTCATCGTCGATGGCTTTGTCACCGATTTCATCAAAGAAAGTTTTAGAACCGTACTTGATTTCGAATTTCGTTCTGTCCACTTTGAATTGGGCCGTTGCGGAATTCTCTTTTACAACCATATCAAACAAAATGGAATTGGTAATGCCTTTGATGGTCATATCGGCTGTGACCGCATAGATACCGTTTCCTTTGTCATTCAGGTTCTTGATTTCCAAAGTCGCGAAAGGATGTTTTTCAACACCGAAAAAGTCATCTGATTTCAGGTGGCCGTCCAGTTTTTCTTTGGGCTTCCCTTCCAAATCTGTCGCGCTGATAGTCGTCATATCTACGGTAAAAGCACCTCCGGTGAGTTTGTTCCCTTCAAAAACCAAATAACCTTGTGCAAAATTGATGGTTCCATCATGTTGGCCCGTCAGTTTTTTCCCTACCCAATGGATGGAACTTTTAGCGGGATCTATCTTTTTGGTTTGTGCATTTAATCCGAAAGAAATGACTAAAATGAGGATTGAGACAATGGGTTTCATAAAATGATCTTGTTAAATTAATTTAAGTCCCGAAAGATACATGAATTCCTCCAATCTCATTTGAAATCCGGTTAAGGAATATCCAAATATTTATGTGTTTGTACGGAAACTTGCCACTTTGGATTCGCCATTACGTATTCCACCACTTTAGGTGACATAATCTCTTTGCGGCTCCACTCAACCTGTAAATAAAGTTTGCAATCAGGATGAACCAATGCAGCGTATTTTTCTGCGAATTTAAAATCATCCTGGTTGTAAATGATGCACTTCAATTCGGAAGCATGCGCCAAAACATCGGGTTGGACTTCCGCCCGTTTTTTGGGAGAAAGCGTAATCCAATCCAATTCTCCGCTTAGACCATAGGCTCCCGAAGTTTCGATATGAATCGTCGCGCCTAATCTTTTGAGCTGACGGGTGAGGAAGCCAAGGTTCCACATCAGCGGTTCGCCTCCCGTAATCACAATGGTTTTGGAATGAAAGGTAGCTGTTGCCGCCAACTCCTCCATAGCGGTTAACGGGTGTTTTTCCGCATCCCAACTGTCTTTCACATCGCACCAATGACAGCCGACGTCACAACCACCTAATCGAATGAAATAAGCAGCCTTACCGGTATGTGCGCCTTCGCCCTGAAGGGTATGGAAATGTTCCATCACGGGAAGCAATTTACCTGCTTTCAGTAATTCTGATTCTTCTTCAGTAATGGAATTCAATGTAATCACTTGGTATTTTTCTTGTAAGCCAATAAAGTATTCTTGAGCAACATGGCTCTGGTCATCGGTCCGACTCCTCCGGGAACCGGCGTCAGCCAAGATGCTTTTTTCCGGACATCTTCAAAGTCCACGTCACCTACCAATTTATATCCTTTTTCGGAATCGTCATCTACACGGGTGATTCCCACATCGATTACCACCGCGCCTTCTTTAATCATATTGGCTTTCAGAAACCCCGGAACGCCCAAAGCCGTAATTACAATATCGGCAGAATGGGTATAATAGGATAAATTTTCGGTGTTGCTGTGGGTCAATGTTACGGTACTGTTCCCGGGAAAATCTTTCCGGCCCATTAGGATGCTCATCGGGCGGCCCACAATCCGGCTGCGGCCAATGATGACGCAATGTTTACCTTTGGTTGGAATTTGGTAGCGGTCGAGCATTTCCAAAATCCCGAATGGTGTTGCCGGCAAAAATGTACTCATGTCGAGTGCCATCTTACCAAAGTTTTCCGGATGAAAACCATCCACATCCTTTTTCGGATTGATTGCTTCAATGATTTCTTCTTGGTTGATCTGCGCGGGCAAAGGGAGCTGCACGATGAATCCGTCCAAATCGGCCTGGTGATTCAAATGGTGAATCACTTCCATCAATTCGGTTTGGGAAACGGTATTCGGCAATTTCACGAGGGAAGATTCAAAACCAACCTCTTGGCAATCTTTGATTTTATTGCTCACGTAGGTTTGGCTGGCACCGTCATTCCCAACCAGAACCGCAGCGAGATGCGGTTTTCTTTTACCGGCTTTCAGGGCAATGTCCACCGATTCTTTGATTTCCTGTTTGATTTCTTTTGCGAGTTTAACGCCATCAAGGATTTGCATACCGAAAATTTTGTGCAAAGGTATGAATCGTTTGTCGAAATGCCGGGTTCGAAGTCCCGAAATTCAATTCAATCTTATTTGGATGTAAATTATTTATCTTACTAATTGAGCATTCCACGATAATAGTTCCAATTTTATCCGAACTTCGCTGAGCGAAATTCGAACTTGGGTAAAATGAAAAAAATTGCCATCATCGGAGGCGGAGCGGCCGGCTATTTCACGGCGGCCAATCTGGGGAAGGAACTGGGAAGCCAAACGGTCTTGTTTGAACAGTCTTCATTGCCCTTGCAGAAAGTACGTGTTTCGGGAGGCGGAAGGTGTAACCTGACGCATGCCTGTTTTGACCCGAAAGAATTGGTGGAATTTTACCCGCGCGGCCAAAAAGAGTTATTGAGCGTTTTCCATCAATTCCAGCCAGGCGATACGATGGAATGGTTTGAAAACCGCAAAGTTCCCTTAAAAATCGAAGAAGACAACCGGGTTTTCCCGGTTTCTGACAATTCCATGAGCATCATCGAATGTTTGGTACAGGAAGTTGAAAAAAATGGAGTGGAAACCAAATTCGGTGAAACGGTTCAGAAGATTTCAAAAAAAGGAAATTCATTTCTCATCGACACAAAATCGGCTCAATATGAATTTGAGAAAATCATCTTCACGCCCGGAAGCAGTTTGAAATCCATGGAAATCTTAAGAAATTTAGGTCATCAGATTATAAAACCGGTTCCCTCCCTTTTTACGTTTAACATCCGGGACGCAAGGCTGAAGGATTTGATGGGCATCAGTTTTGAATGGGCGGAAATTGCCATTCCCCAACTGAAGATGGTAGCCGAAGGCCCTTTGCTCATCACGCATTGGGGGCTGAGCGGCCCGGGAATCCTACGCCTATCGGCTTGGGGTGCCATTGAATTAAACAAATTGAATTATGAATTTGAAATCAGGGTGAATTTCATTCAAAAAGATTTGGAGGGAGCTGTGGCTTTTTTGAATCGTTTCAAAATGGGAAATCCCAAAAAATCTGTGTATAAGGCCAATCCATTCCCCTTTCCCAAAAGGTTTTGGCAGCGTATCTTGGAATTCAGCAAAATTCCTTTGGAGCAAAATTTTTCAAATTTGAACAAGAAACAAATTCATACCCTTGTCCAAGAATTGGTTTCCGGGGTATATGAAGTGAACGGAAAAAGCACGTTCAAAGACGAGTTTGTGACTGCGGGCGGTGTGGATTTGAAAGAAATCAATTTCAAGACGATGGAAAGCAAAATCATACCGAATTTATTTCTGGCAGGGGAAGTACTCAACATTGACGCCATCACGGGAGGATTTAATTTCCAAGCATGCTGGAGTGAAGGCTTCTTGATTTCGGAATATTTGAAGTCAATGAATTCGGAAATGAAACCATCTTAAAATGCATACCCAACAATCAGTTATTTTCTTCAATAATTGAGTAATTAACTCCGACGGGTTAGTAATTTACTGCGAAGAGTTAGTTATTTACTCCGTTAGGTTAGTTAATTACTCTGATAGGATAGTTATTTTCTCCGATGGGTTAGTTAATTACTCAGATGAGTTAGTAATTTATTCCAACGGGTTAGTTATTTTCTCCGACAGGTTAGTTAATTACTACGTTAGGTTAGTTATTTTCTCCAATGGGTTAGTAATTTACTCCGACAGTTTAATTATTTTTTCCTGTCATTTATTTTTAACGGGCTGAATCATAGGAAATATCAATGAAATTTCACTTTGTAATCAGGGCTAATTGCTATTTAATTGGAAGTTAAAACCCTGTTCGATATCACGGAAATTAATTTACTATGTAAGCATAATAATTTCATTTATTTATTCTACATTTGTTTACATAACATTAACATTTAAATGAAATCAACATGAGAAGAATTTATTTGATGCTACTCACGGTTTGTCTGGGTTCTACCGCCTTTGCCGGGGGCTACCGCGTAGCATTACAGGGAGTGCGCCAAGCTTCGATGGGAATCACCTCATCCATGCATGCGCGCGATGCGAGCATTGCGTTTTTCAACCCTGCGGGGATTGCCTTTATCGAAAGCAAATTCAGCGTTTCTTTGGGCGGCTTCGGAGTGATGTCCAACGCGCAGTGGCAGAATGCCTCTACGATGGAAACTGCGGAAACAGACAGCCCGATGGGAACACCGGTTTATTTCGCCGCCACTTACCGCCCGCTTGAAGACCTTACCGTTGGGGTAAGTGTCACCACCCCTTTCGGAAACACGGTCAAATGGCCGAGCGACTGGGCGGGAAAAGCAAATGTGACGGAAATCTCATTGGCTTCTTATTTCATCCAACCCACTGTGGCTGTTAAGTTCAATGATTGGTTCAGCGCCGGTGCGGGATTTATTTATGCCATGGGAGAAGTGAACCTCCAACGAACCATGTCCGTTGCCGGAAACGATATAGGGCTGGAAATTGATGAAACAGATGCCCATGGTTTGGGTTTCAATGTAGGTGTATATTTCAAGCCTTCCGATAAAGTAAACGTAGGTTTGGCCTATCGCTCCAAAGTCGATATGAAAGCCGTTGACGGCGACGTAATTTGGACGGACGTACCCCAGGGATTGTCCGGGAACATGCCTTTCACATCCAATAAATTCGGTGCAACTTTACCGCTTCCTTCCGAATTCCTTGCCGGTTTCTCTTACCAAGTCAGCGAAAGACTGATGTTGGCTGCAGAAGTTTCCGTGAACGGATGGAGCTCTTACAAGAGCCTGGATATTGTTTTGGAAGACGAACAAAGCGAAGATACATTTGAATCCAAATCGACCAAAAATTTCTTGGACAGAGCCGTTTACCGCGTAGGGGGTGAATATATGGCTACTGAAAATTTGGCCGTTCGATTGGGATATTATTTCGACGAATCGCCTTCACCGGCTGAACACTGGTCTCCGGAAACACCGAGCACGAATCTACACGCCTTCACAGGCGGTTTGGGATTCCGTTTCGGCGAAGGTTTCTACATTGACGCTTACGGCCAATACAATATGGGTGTGGAAAGATATGTACACAACGTAGAAAGCGGATTCCAAGGAGACGTTAATTCCAATGCGTTGATATTCGGTTTGGGACTTTCTTATAATTTTAATTAATTCAGACAATGAAAAATTTATCAAAAATATTAATCGCGGCATCATTGACGGCATTCATCGGATGTAATGATGATTTTGAAAACCCGGTAGAAGACATTCAGGTAACTTCCGGAAGTGCCGACTTTTCAAAATATGTAGCCTTAGGGAATTCAATGACGGCAGGTTTCACCGACAATGCACTATTTATCAACGGCCAAGAGAATTCTTATCCGAATATGCTTGCGACTCAAATGGCAATGGCCGGAGGCGGTGATTTCATGCAACCTTTGATGCCGGATGAAATCGGTGGGTTTGCCAATTTAGGCGTAGCCGGAAGGTTAACTTTACAAATCAATCCGGAAACCGGTGCCATGGGACCCGTTCCCACACCTGCGCAATCTCCGCTGACCATGGTTGGAGGTGCTGTAAACAATATGGGCGTTCCCGGTGCAAAATCTTACCATCTATTGGCACCCGGTTATGGCAATCCGGCAGGAATAGGTACTACGGCCAATCCTTATTTTGTTCGTTTTGCTTCTTCTCCCGGAGCAACTGTACTGGGTGATGCAGCAGCACAGCAGCCTACTTTCTTTTCTTTATGGATTGGAAACAATGATGTGTTGTCTTTTGCCTCAAGTGGCGGCGTTGGTGTTGACCAAACAGGAAATACGAACCCGGCAACTTACGGTAGCAACGATATTTCAGACCCGCAGGTAGTTGCAGGGTCTATTCAGGCTATCTTGGAAACCTTGACCAACCAAGTTGGGGCTAAAGGCGTTATTGCCAATATTCCAAGCATTACCGATATTCCTTTTTTCACAACGGTTCCACATGCACCGCTGAATCCATCAAATCCTTCTTTTGGAGCCATGATTCCTGCGTTAAATGCCCAATTTGGACAATTGAATGCCGTTTTTGATTTCTTAGGGGTGCCGGAAAGAAAAATCTTTTTTGCTACGGATGCCGCAAGTGCGGTAGTAATCGAAGATGAAACTTTGGCAAACTTATCTACCCAAATCCGTGACGTATTGATGGCGCAGGGTATAGATGCCGGAACCGCAACGATTCTGGGCATGACCTATGGAAGAAGCCGACAAGCCACACCTGAAGATTTGATGGTATTTACTTCCCAAACTGTGATTGGCCAAGTGAATATGACAAGGTTAAATGAATTAATGGGTATGGGCGTTCCGCAGGAACAAGCCGCTCAATTATCCGTGAACGGAATTACCTATCCTTTAACCGACCAATGGGTATTAATCCCAACTGAAAAACAAGCCGTTGTCAACGCCACGAATGCATACAATGCAGCGATTGCGCAACTGGCAAGTGCTTATGACTTGGCATTTGTAGATGCCCATGCCGCCATGCAACAGTTGAGCAGCGAAGCGGGTATCAGTTATTTCGGAAATAATTACAATACGACTTATGTGAGCGGAGGAACTTTTTCTTTGGATGCGGTTCACCCGACCGGTAAAGGTTATGCGGTCGTTGCTAATTTATTCATCGATGCCATCAACCTGAAATTCGGTTCCAATTTGAGGAACGTCAATCCGAATGCTTTTCCGGGTGTTGTAATCCCATAAAATAAATAATTTTTAAATTATATAAGAAAACGCCCTCATTATCAGGGCGTTTTTGTATTTTAGTAGATGTAAATTCTCTACGTCATGAAAAACCAGCCTTTCATAATCCCCTTAGCGGGATTGGTGTCAGGGCTGCTTTTGGGTGAACTTTTACCCGAAAGTAAATGGTATGCATTTGGGTTGATTTTACTGGGTTTAGTCTTGGTATTTTATTTAGGAAGCCGTTTGATTAGTTACGGAAGCTTATTGGTGTTTTTATTTTTCTTGGTATTAGGAATCGTCCGCAATCAAGCATCCGAGTCCCTCCAAGGTTTAAGTTCCCCATTTTTGGCAGAAAAAGAATGGACGAAATTGAAAATTGAAAACACATACCGCTCTTCTGAGAAATTTCGGAAATACAAAGCGGAAATCTTAGCCATAGACTCCGCTGCTGTACGGCAGTCTTATTTATTATTGTATTGGAAAAAAGAAAACCCGGCTTTACATTACAATGACGAAATTTGGGTTTACAGAAAAATCCGCCCTACCGAGCCCCCCAAAAACCCGTATCAATTTGATTATAAAAATTATTTGAGCCGACAGCAAATTCATTATGTGCTGTATTCAGATTCGATTTTTAAGATTGAGAAAACAGGTAAAAGCCTTTACAACCATTTTGCAAAATTCAAATCGGAAATCCGTAAAAAATTAATTGATGAAGGATATTCTCGACATACCACCGACATTATCGGAGCCATGCTTTTGGGAGACCGGACAGAAATGGATGATGAAATAGAAGAAAATTACCGCAAAACAGGTGTAGTTCATATTCTTTCCATCTCAGGGCTGCATGTGGTAATGGTTTACTCGATTTTTTACGTCCTGCTTTATCCATTGGTTTATTTGTCAAAAGGTAAAATCTGGCGGATCATTTGCAGTTTGGTTTTCATTTGGGCTTATGCCGCATTTGTAGAAATGCAGCCACCGGTGGCTCGTTCCGCATTGATGATCAGCGTTTTTCACTTATCGATGGTACTCAGAAGAAAACCCAATATTTTCCATACCTTGGCGGTATCAGCTTTCATCTTATTGTTGGTCAATCCCTATTTCTTGTTTGATGTAGGCTTTCAGTTGAGTTACTCGGCGGTATTTTTCATCGTCTGGCTGATGCCTGTTTACAGAAAGATTCTACCTGTCCGGAATCGTAAATTAAGTTATATCCGGGATTTTGTGGGAACCAGTATTTCTGCACAGGCCGGGACTTTTCCCATTGCGGCTTATTATTTCCACCAAAGTTCAGGCTTGTTCCTCGCAGGAAATGTTTTGATGATTCCGGCATCTTTTATTATGATTTGCGGAGGAATGTTGAGTGTGCTACTCGCTTCGCTGAATGTTCATTTCTCCCCGTGGGTTTGGCTCTTCAATGGATTTTTTGAATGGGTCAATGCATACATCGCATGGTTGTCATCGCATGAAACTTGGGTTTTTGAAAATATTTCTTTCAGTTTGACTGAAGTTTTCCTTTTGATTTCAATGGCTGTATGCCTTCGTTTTCTGGTGGGCAAAAATGCCCCGAAATTTCTCATTTTAGGATTGTTGCTGTTTTGCCTTTTCCAATTGAACCGGGTTAAAAAGACCCATTATTTCAAACTAAAAGATGAAATCATCGTATTCCATCAATACAAAAATTCAGTAGTGGGAATCCGGAAAGGATTCCATTTGGATGTCTTTATTGCAGAGGAAAACGAAACGGAGAAGTTGCATGATTACATCTTAAAACCATATCTGGTCAATGAAGGAATTCGTTCGGTCAATTATTTTCAAATGGAGGAGGAGAGGGTTTCGAATTATATAAAAACCAAGAATCTGATTTTATGGAACGGGAAAAAGATTTTCATTCTCAATCGCAACATGGATTTGAGGACTGCAAGTTTTGATTATATCTTGGTTCAAAATTCTTCCAAACCCAATTTAGATTCCACCTCGGCCGAAATCATTTTGGACGGAAGCAATTACCCCAATTATTTAAACGACAGGATGGTATGGCGAACCGCTGAATCAGGTGCAAAAAGAATTATTCCGTAGCGGTTAAACCTGCTAATAGTGTTTCTTTCGGCATGAACCCCAACAATAGTCTTTCGGTTTCGCCTTCGCCGTTGAGAACGGCATAAGAAGGATAAGACAACCGTCCCTGCAATGAAAAATAAGCAAAAGAATTGACGCCCCGGCCATTGGACGCAGTCACGTATTTGTAAACTTTTCCTTTGAATGTTACATCATCCTTGGTTTCGGCATTGAATTTCACGGGAATGTAATTTTCGTTGATATGCTTCACCACTTCCGCTTCCTTAAAAGTGGACTCGTCCATCTTTTTACACCAACCGCACCAATTCGTATAAAAATCAATAAAGTAAAGTTTGTGCGGGTTTTCTTTCTGTGCAGCCTCTGCTTCAGACAAAGACATCCAATTGATGTCCTGCGCGGAAAGGGATGCAGAGAAAGAAGTGAGCAATAATACAATTAGAAATTTGGTTTTCATATGAAATTCAAATATTTAAGAACACAAAAGTACAAATTATTTGATTCCGTGCATGAGTTTTTTCATCAATGGGCTGACCATCATGGCAATCAATCCCATTCCGATTGGAACGACGGTAAATATCAGGAAAAAGGTTCCGATGGAATATTCATGAGAAATTTTGTCAATCATCCCTCCCATGGCTCCGGCGGATTTCTGTCCGACCGCGATAGCCAAATACCATACTCCGAACATGAAACCGATCATCCGCGGCGGAACGAGTTTACTCACATAAGAAAGTCCGAGTGGCGATAAACAAAGTTCACCCATCGTATGGAACAAATAAGCCAAAATCAAAAAGATGATGCTTACCTTGGCCGTCATGGCTCCCTGCGGAATGTCCCAAGCACCGTAAGCCAATATCCCAAAACCGATTCCCAATAAAATCAATCCGAATCCGTATTTCATTCCTGCACTTGGGTTGTATTTGCTTTCCCACCATTTGGAAAACATCGGTGCAAGGGAAATGATGAAAAATGAATTCAGAATAGCAAACCAAGAGGCATCAATGGTGTTTCCGGGCTCAGAAAATTTGTTATAGAGTCTGAATAGAACCAAAAACCAAATTCCGATAAATGCTATTCCCAAAATAATATTGGATAAACTGATTCTTTTAAATGTCTGTCCGAATAATTTGAACAGAACCCAAGTGATGATAATCAATGGAACCGTGGTCAATAAAGCGTCTATGATTTTGAAAATCATTGCGGAAGAACCCACCAATTCCCGGTCGGTATAACTATCGGCGAAGATGGTCATCGAACCCAAAGATTGTTCAAATGCCATAAAGAAAAAGACAGTAAACAAACCGCAGAAACAAACCGCTATAATCCGGTCACGGGTAATCGAAGAATAGCGTACAATTCTCGAAATCAATAAAATTAAAAAGGATACCAACGCACAAAGCACGACAAAATTGGTTCCGCTCAAATTCCCGACAGTAAAGGGTAATAAGTTGATATTTTCAATTTTCTCCAAAGGGTCATTGAATAAATACAATAGTCCTCCTACTGCAGATAGCACAATCAAAACATAATCAAATATTCTAAACGGATTTCTTTTATCGGTGGCTTCATCTACAACGATGGCTGCACCGGCAGGTTCAATTACTTCAGATTTTACTTCATCTACCGTAGGTTCTTTCAGTAAATCAACTTTCGAAGGAGGTGCACCGATATTTCCGAAAATCGGTTTTGCCAACCAAAATTGTAAACAACCCAACATCATGAAAATTCCTGCCAAACCAAATCCCCAAGACCATCCGAAATTTTCGCCCAGATAACCGCAAAGCATCATCCCGAAGAAAGCACCCGCATTTACACCCATATAGAAAATGGTATAAGCACCGTCCTTTTTTTCATTTCTCCCTTTGTACATGGTAGAAATGATGGAAGTAATATTGGGTTTAAAGAATCCCGTTCCGATTACCAATAAAGCCAACCCCAAGTAGAACATGGGCTTGGTTTCAATCGCCATTGCAGCATGGCCTAAGGTCATAATCACACAGCCTATAACTACGGCGATTCGGTATCCGGTGAATTTATCGGCTATGTATCCACCAATCAAAGGCGTTAAATAAAGCAATGAACCATAAGTACCAATCAATGCCAAAGCATTTTCTCTGGCCCATCCCCAACCGGGATTGTCATCCAGCATGGCCGCAGTTAAGAACAGAACTAATAAAACCCGCATTCCGTAGAAAGAAAACCTTTCCCACATTTCTGTAAAAAACAGTACGAATAAAGTGGACGGATGCCCTAAAACGGTTGATTTGAAAATATCTTCTCTTGAGTCGCTCATGCTTTTGTATTTAAGTTCGCAAAGTACTAATTTTTTTAAGAATCAAAGTTATATCCTTTTACAGCTACATTTTATTGGTGATGACCTCTTCGGCCTCTTTCAATCTTTTTTCTCTCGGACGGATGATCAGCCTGTCGTAAATGGTTAATGTAATAATAGAAAACAGCCCGATTGCGACAATCACATACCAGATTTTATTCGGATTATAGGTTTCCCAAAGCATATCGACCATTTGCCAGTGATCCATCCCCAACTTTTGTTCCGCCAATGTGAAATATTCGTTTTTCGAAAAAGGCAAATGAACGTTTGAAATATCCGCTCCTTTTTCCGCTGCAAATTCATTGAATGCGTTTCCAACTTTACTCCAATCCACTTTTTCTGCTTTTAAATCGAATTGTTTTTCAAAAGCGGAAATTGGCATGTTCAAACCATTAGACCCTTTTTCTATGAACTGCTCCGGGGTGACGACTTCAGGCATTTCAATGTTCCTTTTGTCCATTTCAGTTTGGAGAAGCGATAATTTGTCTGACCAAGCCTGATACAAATCACCCGAAATAAAACTCGTCACAAAATAACTCGCTGCCACCGGCAGGAAGTAAGTTCCTTGGTATAATCCTTCTTTTCCCTTAGGCGTAATCAAAGCGATGAATGAAGAAACCGTTGGGCTTGACATCATTTCACCAATCGCAAAAATCATGGTTCCGATGATAGTAAACCAAACATTTCCGGAATAGAAAGTCAACCCAATACCTATCGTTGCAATTACTGCACCGCGAATTACCGCACTGATGTGTCGCATTTTAGTCACGAAATAGGAAACCGTAACTTGTAATATGATGATCATGAATGAATCAATATTGGTAAACCATTCCGGTTTTACCTGCCCATTTTGGGTAAGGGTTTTTCCTAATGCCGGAAGATTCGTGTTGATCCAATTGCTGATTAAATTTGAATTTACCCAGTCTTCAATAAAGTTTGGAAGTGTATTGAACAATTGGTTAAACATCGTCCAGAATCCGACCATCAGCAATAATAATATTCCCAAACGAATATCTTTCAGCGCTTCAAAAATTCCCATTATAGAATCCTTGATTGCTTTTCCGATTGAATCTTTTGGCTTTTCCACCTTGGGTTCTTTGTAGAAAACCAATAATACAATCAGATTTATCGCAATGACTGCCGCAGCCTGAATAAAAATCAATTTCCAACCATACTCGGTTCTCAGATAAGATGACATGGAAGGCCCAATGAATCCACCGATGTTGACCATCATGTAGAAAATCCCGAAACCAAGTGTTCCTGTTGTTTCATCCGTATTTCGGGCGACAATTGCCGAGGCGACCGGTTTAAAGAACGCAGCACCAACAGCGACAAAAAGAAACACAAAATAAACACTCCAAAACGTCCGTACTTCTCCCAACATATAATAACCGATGATGAGAATTACATAAGCGATTACCAAAGAGACTTTATAGCCAATCCTGTCCGCAATTACCCCAAAAATCAAAGGAAGAAAATACAAGATCCCAACGATGAAAGACATGATACTGCCTTTCTGGATATGGTCGAAACCAAGTCCGCCTGCATCAGTTGAACCCACAAGGTATAGTCCGAAAAGTGTATAAATCCCGTACCAAGCCCAGCGTTCAAAAAGCTCCATCGCACTGGCAATCCAGAAGTTTTTGTTCATGGAACCAATGGTCTGAACAAAGGATTTTTTATTTTCTGTCATTTTAATTCAATGGGATTAGCGGATTCCATGCATCAATTTGTTCAATAACGGTGATGCCAATACGACAATCCCTCCGGCAACCAATGCAATCCATCCAAAGGAAGTAAAAACAGAAATGTATTGTTCCAAACTGTCGGATAAATTCAGCACTTGGTCTTCGTCTCCACCATTTGTTCCCGTCAGGGGAGCCAGAATGGTTCCGGCCACGTAATTAGAACCGGCAAAGGACAAGAACCAAGCACCCATCAGTTCACCTGTCATATTTTTAGGAGCCAATTTGGTCACCATGGAAAGCCCGATGGGTGACAAAAACAATTCCCCAATTGTGTGAAGCAAATAAAGCCCTACCAATGTCCACATGGGAACCAAAAAATTGGCTGCGGCTCCTTTACCCAAGATGGTAAAAAGGAAACCGAATCCGACAAACATAATCCCTATACCGAATTTCGCCGGGATGTTCGGGTTCATTTTCCATTTATCCAACAAAGGCCAAAGCATAGAAAAAACAGTTCCCAATATCAAAATGAAAAATGCGTTGAATGACTGGGTTTGTCCCGCAGTTATATCCCAAAAGCCTAAGAAAGCCTCACGGTCAACATTCCGGTCCGCAAATAAAGTTAAAGAAGTTCCGGCTTGTTCAAACAACGACCAGAAAATGATGTTCAGCAAACACAAAATGATGAAAATAATCATTCGATCCATCAAGACTTTTCCGCCTTTCATCCCTGCCCCGATCAATTTCACCAATACATAAACGGCGACGATGGCCAATAAATAACCCACAAACTGGTTGTATTGTAACAGGACATACAGGGCAGGAATCAACAAAATAGAACCAATAACGGTTACATGCAATTTGGTCAACGGACCCAATACTTTCTTCTTCAAACCTTCAGGATCCGGCGGCATTGCAACCTGGCCGTAAAGTTTTTGTCCGGCAATAAAGATGATGATACCCAAAAGCATACCCACACCGGCGAGCGCAAATCCGTATTTATAGCCATAGGCTTCACCTACACCCACTGCCACAATGGAAGCTAGAAAGGCTCCTAAATTAATTCCTATATAAAAAATGGTGAATCCGGAGTCCCGCCTCACATCCAAATCGCTGTACAATTTCCCGACTATGGAAGATATATTTGCTTTGAAATAGCCATTACCTACGATGATGGCCGCCATACCCACATACAGCCAATTGAGGCTTCCCCCCAATATGAGAAATTCCCCGATGGCCATCAGGATACCGCCCATGATTACCGCCCATTTATAACCCAGAACACGGTCTGCCACCCATCCCCCCAAAACAGGAGCCATGTAAACCAATCCCGTGTAAGCCCCATAAATGGCAAATGCTTTTGCATCACCTTCCATCAAAGCTTTGATGATATAAAGGGATAGTAATCCCCGCATACCATAGTAGCAAAATCGCTCCCACATTTCGGCAAAGAAAAGGACGAATAGCCCTTTGGGATGCCCTAAGAAATCACCGTGCGGATTGATTAAATTCTCTTCTGTTTTCATATAGTTTAATTTAATTCAATATTAGTGTACATTATTTTCTTTCATAATCCGGTTCAGCCATTTGAGGATGAGCACGGCAAATAAAGTCGCGATCATCAGAAGCACAAAATTCACCAAAAAGAAATTGGCCTTGTGCTCATATCCGTACCACAAGCTCGACAAAACACCGGAAAGTTTATTCCCGATTGAAGTCGACAGGAAAAATCCACCCATCATCAAGGCTGTCAACCTCGGCGGGCTGAGTTTGGAAACCAAGGACAACCCCATCGGACTGAGGCATAATTCTCCCAAAGTAATCACCCCATAACAGGCAATGAGCCACCAGGGCGAAACTTTGACATTCCCGTTGCTTCCGTAGTAAGCAGCTGCTACCATGACTAGACAAGACAGAGCAGAGATGAACAACCCTAATGCTATCTTTCCCGCTGTGGTCGGCTCTTTGTTTCGTTTCCCGAGCCTTATAAAGAACCAGACCAATAAGGGTGTGAGAAGAATTACCCATGCCGGATTGACCGACTGGAACAATTCCGTATTCACCAGAAAGACGCTTTCGCCTTCCATCGGCAGTTTATCGGCTTCCATATTGCTGAAGTAAACGTCTTTTCCTGTTGTTTTTTCAATTTCACCGGCATCATTCCGAACCACGCGGAACTGCTCGTCATAAACCGTTACTTCGCTGTCTGAATAAGGAATTTCCTCTACCAGATACAAATCGTTCAGCGGCTTTTCCATTTCAGGTGAAACAGCCCGTTCCGTGTAAAATTTCGCCCATCGGGTCAATGCCGTTCCGTTTTGTTTAAATACCGCCCAAAACATTACTCCGACCGCAAATACCGCGAGCAAAGCAGCAATCGGTCGTTTGTCGATAGGGTTCGCCCTGAAATAAAGCGATAAATAAAATCCGATTACAGGCAGACAAGCAAATATAAATGCGTCTGTACTGTCACTTCCAAGGATATTTCCCGGAATCAACCAGCCAATGGCTCCCGCTACGATGGCAGGTAGAAATACGTACAATAAAACTTTGGAGAGCCCCACATCGCCCTTCTCTTTGGGTTTGATAATGTTGGCTTCTTTGAAGTGTTTCAATCCGAATGAGAATACAATCAATCCGAGCAACAATCCGATTCCTGCAGTAGCAAAAGCTGCTTCCCAACTGAATTTATTCCGCATAAAAGCTGCGATAATGTTGCAGATAAATGCGCCGATGTTGATTCCCATATAAAAAATATTGTATCCGGAATCCTTCATCGATTTGTATTCTTCTTTGGAATATAAATTTCCCAATAAAGTAGAAATATTAGGTTTAAACAAACCGTTCCCTACTATGATAAGCCCCAATGCAACGTAAAAAGAAGTAAGTCCCGGCAGTGCCAATGCGATGTATCCCGCAGCCATGAGCACGCCTCCTATATACACTGATTTCACATAACCCAAAATCCGGTCAGCCAAAAAGCCGCCCAAGAAAGGAGTCAAATAAGTTAGGGCGATAAACGTCCCGAAAATATCATCCGCATTCTTATCCAGAAAACCCATTCCGCCCGTGTCCACATCGATCATGTAGAGGACGAAGATTCCCAGCATCAAATAATAACCGAATCGTTCCCACATTTCTGTGAAAAACAAAAAATAAAGGCCTTTTGGGTGTTTGGTACTCGTCGTCTTGCTCATAGGTTATAGATTTTCCAGAATATAATTGGTCATCAAAGTGTACAATTGAATCCTTGTTTTCCCACCGTAAATTCCGTGATTCTTATCGGGATAAATCATCATATCAAATTGCTTGTTGGCATGAATCAACGCAGAAGCCAGGTCCATTGCATTCTGAACATGGACATTGTCATCCGCCGTTCCGTGGATCAACAGAAATTTATCCTTTTTATCATCAAATTGCGCTGCATAACTAATGGGTGAATTCCGGTCATAACCTTCCGGATTCTCCTGTGGCGTACGCATAAAACGTTCGGTATAAACCGTGTCATAATAACGCCAATTCGTAACGGGTGCTACGGCAATCGCCATCTTAAAAACATCCCCGGCGCGGAAAATCGCGTTACTCGACATATAGCCGCCGTAACTCCATCCCCAAATCCCGATGCGCGACGCATCCACATAATCGTATCCCGCAAACAACCTGCCGGCCTCTATCTGGTCTTCCACTTCCATTTTGCCCAGATCCATATAAGTCTGCTTCTTGAAAGCGGCTCCTTTTCCGCCTGTCCCGCGGCCGTCCACACAAACCACCAAGTAGCCCTTCTGAGCAAGCATGAAATACCATTGGTCATTCAAATCATACCATGAATTGCCCACTTCCTGTGAGCCGGGGCCGCTGTATTGGTACATCAAAAGCGGATATTTCTTTTTGGGGTCAAAATCTTTGGGTTTAATCATCCAAGCATTCAAATCACTGCCGTTGACTTTTATCGTAAACAATTCTTTGGTACCGGCTCCATCCGCTGCAAGCTGTGAAGCGACCCGCGAATTATCCAAAATCATAGCCAATTCCTTGTTTTCTTTTCCGCTTCGCAAATAATAAGTCGATGGCTGTTCTATAGACGAAAAATGATTGATGAAATAGTCAAATGTTTTGCTGAACTCTCCTGAATTCGTTCCTTTCCGATCGGTCAACGCCGTTAAGTTTTTACCATCTAAACCGATTTTATACACCTGTTTTTCAGTGGAAACTCTTTTTCCATTCCCGGCATTGGATTGAAAATAAATCGTTTTGTCTTTAGGGTTAAATCCATAAAAAGCCGTCACCTCCCAATCCCCTTTGGTCACCTGATTCTTTAATTTTCCGGATTTTTCATAATGGTAAATATGCCGGTTCCCGTCACGGTCAGACGCCCAAATGAAACTATTGTCATCCAGAAATTCCAGCGTGAAATTATCCGTATCAATCCACTTCGCATCGGTTTCGGTAAAAAGCTTATTTAGTTTCTGCGAATTAATTTCCACCAAATTCACATCCACTTTATTTTGATGACGATTGGAGGTAAGCACCGCCAAAGTGTTTTTATCTTGGGTAAATTTAATTTTTGGGATGTAATAATTCTCCACCGAAGAAAGGTTGACTGCATGCGTCCGATTCGACTTCAAATCATAAATATGCAAACTGACCTTGGAATTTTCCTCGCCCGCTTTGGGGTATTTGAAGCGCATTTCAGTCGGGTACAAATGCTGTTCATAAACCGGAATGTAAAATTCCCGAACCTTTGACTCATCAAACTTCACAAAGGCCAGTGCAGAACCGTCTGCATTCCAGTCAAAATGCCGGACAAAGCCAAATTCCTCTTCATAAACCCAGTCGCAAATCCCGTTGATGATTTCATTTTTCTTGCCGTCCCTAGTGATTTGAGTCACTTTATTCGAAGCCAAATCTTGGTAATACAAATTGTTCTCAAACACAAACCCGACCTTCGTGGCATCCGGCGAAAAAGTCGCTTCCTGAACCGGTTTCCCGTCAAAAATGGGTTTAAAAACCTTCGCTTTCACATTATACACCTGCCATTTGGCCGTAAAAGAATGGCGGTAGATCGGTGACTTTTCTGTCGCCAACAACAAATAACCCTCGTCCGCACTAAACGCATATTCATCATAAACACCCGACAAAATCAGGGTTTTTGAATCGCTTTGATTGACAAAAGAACCATAAGCATATTGGTAAATCCCGTTCGCCTCATTCAGCGAATAATGCGCCCCGTCGTTCATCGGATTGATTCCCCACAAACCTTGCGGATAATATTTGCCGCCCCAAATGTTTTCGAGCGTTATGTTTTGCGCATTGATAACCAGCGCAGTGAGTGCGCAAATCAGTAAATTCAGCTTTTTCATCCTCAGTGTGTCGCTTTTTGAGCAGAACCAAAGATAAAAAAATTTAGGAAAGATTATATTTTATTTAACAATCACCCGATTTCCTTAAAACATTTCCTCTTCAACATTACCGATGAATTTCACTCCCCCAAAACCAAATCCGACCATGATTCTTTAAATCCACACATCAAATGGGACTGCTCCACCGTCAACCCAACCTGCTTTCTATGTTTTTGGATGAACTTTTTACACGCTTGCCCCAACTCTTTCCTTTTTTCTGCCAACTACTTTCTCTTTCCTGCCAACTGCTTCCTCTTTCCTGCCAACTCTTTCCTCTTTTCTGCCGACTCTTTCCTCTTTCATGCCAACTCTTTCCTCTTTCCTGCCGACTACTTCCTCTTTCCTACCAACTACTTCCT
>JAEZDQ010000013.1 GCA_023433225.1 Bacteroidota bacterium
GGTTCATCATCATCCGGTCTATATGGTACCAGTTTTCATTCCAGTCTTCGATGAAGAGAATTAAATCGTTTCCTTTTATGAAAGACTCGCTTCCGTTGAGGCTGTATATGATGGATAAATTTCCACCGACTAATTTTCCTGTTACTGTACCTGTTTTGTTTAGTGGATGCGCAGGAATTTCATACGATAATTTTCTTCCGAACAAAGCATCTTTTAATGTCAGAAAAGTTTCTTCGTTATAATTTGTGTTTAATCTTTTGGCCGTAATTCCATGAATCGTTTCAACTTCGAAATTATTGATATGATTATGAAAGGCGGTAATATCGGAATAGCCGATGACCCATTTTGGCTTTGCAATAAATTTATCCCAATTCAGGTGATCCAGAAGTTTTACTGCACCATAGCCGCCGCGGGCGCACCAAATTCCTTTAATTTCTTCATCATCCAAAGCATTCTGAAAGTCTTCTGTCCGCTCTTCATCGGTTCCGGCGTAATGGTATCCGTTATCATAATCGCGGAATAAATTCTTACTCAAAACCGGAATTAGGCCCCAAGATTTTATCAATTCAATACCCTCCTCAATGTCTTCAGAAAATACCCTTCCTGAAGGCGCAACGATTGCGATTTTGTCTTGTGGTTTGAGGAAAACTGGCTTCACGGAAAGAATTTGAAGCGAAATTATAAAAATAGATTGAATTTCAGGTCGTGTGCAAATTTCTTACATTTGTTAAAACTTTTTCTGCATTGAAAAAAGAAGCGATAAAAGAACTGGCTGAAGGCATAAAGTCCGGAAACCGTGTGGCGTTGAGCCGGGCGATTACTTTGGCTGAAAGTTCGCTAGAAGAACATCAGAATTCGGCTCAACAACTGATTCAAGAATTGATGCCATTGACAGGAAATTCGATGCGGATTGCCATAACGGGTGTTCCTGGCGTGGGCAAAAGTACATTTATTGAATCTTTCGGCAATCTTTTAACGGAACAAGGTCATAAAGTGGCGGTATTAGCGATTGACCCAAGTAGTTCGCTGTCGGGGGGTAGTATTTTGGGTGATAAAACCAGGATGGAAGATTTGTCTCGAAATCCCAACGCTTTTATCCGCCCATCGGCTGCCGGAGGGCATTTAGGGGGAATCGCCTCTAGGACTTATGAAGCCATGTTACTTTGTGAAGCCGCAGGATTTGATGTGATATTGATAGAAACGGTTGGGGTGGGACAATCAGAAACTTTGGTCAATGAAATTACCGATGTTTTTGTATTTCTTCAAATTCCGGGTGCAGGAGATGAATTACAAGGAATCAAACGTGGAATCATGGAAATGGCTGATTTGATTTTTGTCAATAAAGTGGATGATTTTGGTGTGGAAAAAACCAAAGAAGTGAAGGTAACCTTGGCAAGGTCTCTTCAGTTTTTACCCCAAAAAGATTCCGGATGGAAGCGAAAGGTTTTATTGGGTTCCGGCCTGACGGGTAAAGGCATGCCTGAAATTTGGAGTGCCATTCAAGATTATTTTCAAACAACCCGAGCCAATGGGTTTTTGGTCCAAAACCGGAAAAACCAAGCAAAATTAAGGGTAATGGAATATATAAAGGAATCTGTTACAAAAAGGATTGTTGGATTGTTTAAACAAAATTCTTTATCGGTTGGAGAATCTATGGAAAGCCCTTATTTCATCGCGAAAAAATGGGTTGATAATAATGTTAAGAATTATTAGTCTAAAATCCTTTTGGCGTATAAAAAACGTTTAGCCCAGTAGGAATCGCTTAAAGGAGTCACCGTTACACCTTGTGAGCTCGAAGCATGGATGAATTCCACTTCTCCGTCTTCCCGTACGGAGTGGACGATCCCCACATGTGACACACGGCCTCTTCCCGTCGTGGCAAAAAATACGAGATCCCCGGCACGGAGTTCTTCTTTTGAGATGGCTGTCCCTTCTTTGGCTTGGGCAGATGAAACGCGTGGAAGTTGATAGTCAAATATTTCAAAAACCCTTTGTACAAATGCAGAGCAATCGATTCCGCTACGGCTGGTACCTCCGAAACGGTAAGGAGTTCCTAAATAAGTTTCGGCTTCCGAAAGGAGTTGGGTAACAAAAGAACTGATTGCCATGCTATGGATTTCGTTCAATTCTTCGATGGCTGTTTTTTCTCTTTCGACCTTAACGGGTTTTACTTCTTCCGCTTTTCTTTCGGCGAATAATTGTTTGTTGATGATAGAACCTTGTGTATAGTATGATCTCTCCAAAGGAACGTAGCTGGCGTTGGAAGACGACGTAGAAATCAATGAACTACAGGATGTAGTAAAGACGCCACCAATAACGATTATAAGTAAATAAATTCCCTTCATTTAAAACTAAACGAGCTGTGTTGAACTGCGTTTAAGCATCGCAAATCTAACAGGAAACAGATGGAATTCCAACCTTGTTATTTAATTTTGGGAAAAGATTAACGGAGTTAAGAAACCTTTAACATTTTAATTTTAAAGGACTTTTATTCAGGAATTTTATAAACGATGGCATTGATATTCATTCCTGCGCCAACAGAGCCGAAAACGATGTTATCCCCCGGATGAAAAGCATGGCCTTCAAGTTGTCTTTTAGAGATTAAATCGTACATAGTTGGTACCGTTGCTACCGATGAATTTCCGAACTTTTGCACGGTCATGGGCGCAATCTGAGCGGGGACTTCACTGATGTTATATAGCTTGAACAAACGTTGAATCATGGCATGGTCCATTTTGGCGTTTGCTTGGTGCAATAACACCTTTTGAATATCCGAAATTGTTAAACCCGAGTTATCAATTACCCTTTTCATCAGAGCGGGAACTTTTCGCAGCGCATATTCATATACTTTTCGGCCGCGCATTTTGATATTGATTTTGGAGCCTTCGTAATTTTCCTTCAAAGATTTATCGTTGAGCAAATAGGTCATTTCGTCCAAACTATCGGAAATGGTATCGTAAGAAATAATCCCTTCTATTTTCTCTGATTCTTTTGCTTCCAAGACGACCGCCCCTGCTCCATCGGCAAAAATCATAGCGGTTCTGTCGTGTGGATCTACCGCTCTGGAAAGCGTGTCGGCCCCAATAACCAATGCTTTTTTGGCTGTTCCGGATTGAAAAAGATGGTGAACCAAAATCAGCCCCTCAATCCAACCGGGGCAACCAAACAACATGTCAT
>JAEZDQ010000202.1 GCA_023433225.1 Bacteroidota bacterium
AGCCAATCCTAAAAATCAATATCCAATCCGATATAGAAATTCGCAGGCATTACAGGCGCATAAACCATTCCGCCGTCAAAATAATTCCCGAACGGATTTTGTGCATCTACAATCGGAATGTCTTGGGTATAGCTCAATAAATTTTCTCCCCCGACATACAAACGGATGGTTTTGTTGAATTGGTGAGAAACTTGTGCATTGAGTTGGAAATAAGGTTCTGAATAATCTCCTAACTGAAATTCTACCGGGTTGGAATTTGTATCAGGCAAACGTTGTTCACCTACCCACTGCAAAGTCGTGTCGAAACTCCATTGTTTGCCGTTGACTTTCCTGAGCGTTGAATAGGCCAAATTTAAAAACCCGCGGTGCTGAGCCGTAAAGGGCAATTCCTTTTCGCCCGATAAATAATCGGTTTTGGTGTCGTAGAATTTATAAGCCAATCGCGCGTCCAATCTTCGGACAGGCTGGAAATCCCACTGAATTTGAAAACTGTTCGCATAAGATTTTCCATCCAAATTATAAAATAAAATCGTTTGGGGTGATTGATCCAAATCCAAAATTACTTGGTCAGTAAAATCGGTTCGGAAGAAGTCGGCCAAAACCGTACTTTTCCTGTTGAAAACCTTGAAATCCTGTTGTAAACTGATCCCGTAATTCCAGGCAACTTCCGGTTCCAATCCATAAATACCGCCTCCGTTGGGCAAAATCTCAATTCTCCGGTTCGAAGCAAAATAACTTTGACTTTCCGCAAAAATATTCGCCGTTCTGAAGCCCCTTCCTACCGATCCGCGTAAAATGGTTTTGGGTGTGAATTCATATTTCAAATTCAATCTCGGCGTGAATTGTGTGCCCGCCAAATTATGAAAATCGACCCTTGCGCCGGCAACCGCAGTCAGTTTCGTTCCGGTATAAGTATATTCGAAAAATGCTCCGGGAACGGTCTCATTTCGTTTGTAAGGCAAATCCAAATAAAGTTCATCATATACGTCATAGACGAAACTCAATCCGGTTTTGTATTTGTGCCCGGTATGGCCAAAAATGCTTTCAAAAATCAAGTTGGCATAATAAGTCCTTTGTTCGGCTTCATAAGATTTCAAACCGAAGTAACTGTCTTGTTCATGGTAAGTGAACTGATTCATCAAGCCGATGCTCTGGTAAGGTTTTCCGGGAAAAACATAACCGGTTTTGTTCCAAACTTGGAAACGCTGGATGTCAATCCCAAGGCCGTAAGCATTTGTGGTTAATTTATCGGTTTTCTCCACAAAATCCATTTCACCTCCGAGCCGGTGGTCATTAACCAAATTTACACCGAAGTGTGTCGCCAAACCGGAATGACCCAAATCATTGTAATTCAATAAATAACTTAAATTTAAATTTCTCCCGATGGGTTGATCCATGAAATTGTCACCATTGTGATCCTGCCGGTCAATGGTTGCGTTCCCGTGCAAGAGGAATGATTGCGTCCAATGTTCATTTACATTGTCATTGTGAACCACATTTGCTTCAAACCTTGTGTTTATATCGGCAAAAACATTGAGGGAAGTTTTGGGTTTTTCGTGTGATTTATACAATTCTGTATTGATGTGTCCCGCAATTGCTTCATACCCATTGACAACCGAACCGGCACCTTTTACAAGCTGAATACTCTGGATCCACCTTCCCGGAATGAATTGCAAACCATAAGCAGTGGAAATTCCTCTGATCTCAGGTAAAATTTCCTTCGTTAGCAAGGTATATTTCTGATCTAGGCCGAGCATTTTCAATTGTTTGGTTCCCGTAACCGCGTTGGAATAAGATACATCTACCGTGGCATTGGTTTCAAAACTTTCTGAAAGGTTGCAACACGCGGCTTTCAGAAGTTCTTTATCGGTAATATTGAATTGCAAACTGGCGGAATTTCCATCCAAAGCGGTTGCCGATTTGGTGCCCACAATGGTCGCCGGCCCCAAGTCCACAAATTCGTCTTCCTCATGCCCGGCCTCGGATTCCAAGTGTACATGCGGCTGGTCTGAATGAGTCCCTTTGCTGTTCTCAACTTGGCTCCAATCCACATCGCGGTCATATAAACAGCAATCCGGCAGGTTTTCATAGACCCTGTCATCGGCTAAGAACATTTCATTGTCATGACCCAATTCCGCAATTCGTTTCAAAATCTGTTCGACAGAAGTTTTTTCAGAATCAAAACGGAGCGATAATACTTTGGTGTAAATATCCCAATTTCCTTCAGCGGAAGGGAATTCCTTCACGGCATTTTCAATCCTCGTTTTACACATATCACAATTCCCGCGTACTTTTACAGTAAGCGCATCTTGGTCTTGCGGATTTTCTGCTTGTTTATCAAAACCGCGGGAGTATAAGCAACAGCCCGGTAAACTTTCATAAACGGAAGCTTCGGCTGCATACATTTCATTGTCATGGCCTACCGCGGCAATTTTTCTCGCAATGGCATCCAGGTTGGTTTGGGTCTCATCATAACGGAGGGTCAAAACCTGCGAATCGGCATCCCAGATTCCGCTGGCGGAGGAGATTTCATTTACGGCATTTTCAATGCGTTCTTTGCACATTCCGCAGTTGCCTTTTACTTTTAAAGTTTTTTGGATTTCCTGTGACCAGACTATGTTTCCCAGTGTCAACAGGAATATAAAAAAGATGTTTTTGTACATTTCATTGGTTTAAAATTTAAACTAAAGTTTTTACGAACCGTCCCGAAGTTGCGGGTTTGAAGTTCGAAACGCGTTTATGAAATGTACTTGGGGGGATTCCAGAGAGAAAACCCTAAATCTTTAATAATCAATGAAGAATAAATATCTGACTTTAACTTTTCGAGTGAAACAGGTTTGGTCTCGTTTTCGAAAGAGGTTTCAGGACTATAAATGTGAAAGACCGTTATGTGATGTAGGAAACAGTCATGGGGGGGACAACCGTTGTCCTCACAGGATTTATGATCATCCAAAGGCTGGCCGGAATGACAGCAATCATGGTCAGAACTTGACTCATCTGTTGTGCAACAGCTCATTTCCATTTCAGCCTGATGGTCATCCACCGCCAGAACCGAGGCAAATACCAGCATAGGCGAAACAAAAACAAGCACCGCCAATAAAATTGTGAATATCTGAAATGGTTTTTTCACTGATGCGAAATTACGAATTTTTAGCATTATTGCCAACCTTGTCAAGGTAAATATTCATCCCGAAAAGAACCTTGACAAGGTTTCTGGTTTAAAACTCCGCTCTTTGTCGGACTACTTCGTACAAAAACACGCCGCAAGCAACCGAAACATTGAGTGAAGAAGTTTTTCCGGTCATGGGCAATTTTACAATATGGTCTGAAATTTTGATGAGGTCATCTGAAATTCCGTCTTCTTCGCTTCCCAATACAATCGCAGTAGGAACCGTATAATCTGCATCATAAATATAATCTTTTGCCTTTTCGGTCGCACAAACGATTTGAATTCCCGACTGTTTTAAATACTGAAAAACCTTCCGCAAACTTTGTTCCTTACAAACCGGAATATTGTACAAAGCACCGGTAGAAGTTTTAATTGCATCGGCATTGACCGAGGCTGAGCCTTTTTGGGGAATGATGATGGCGTCAACGCCTACACATTCGGCTGTACGTGCGATAGCTCCGAAATTCCGGACATCACTCACGCGATCCAAAATCAGGAGAAACGGATTTTTTCCTTGTTCGTAAATCTGAGGCAATAAATTTTCAATCGAATGGAATTCAATCGGAGAAAGAAATGCAAATACACCCTGGTGGTTTTTCCGTGTCAAACGGTTCAACTTATCCAAAGGAACGTATTGGGTCGGGAATTCATATTCTGAAATCAATTTTCTTAATTCCGAAAAAATTTCGCCCTGCAATCCTTTTTGGATGAATAATTTATCAATGGTCTTACCTGCTTCTATGGCTTCAATGATTGGGCGTAAACCAAAAATCCCCGATTCTTTTTCTTTCATGGGGCAAAGGTAATGATTTGGAGGAAGTAGAAAGTGAAATTAATCTTTAGTAAGTTCTTGAGAGAACCAGAAAAAAGCTGTTTAAACTTTATTTCTAAATTTTACTGGATATAATTCTTCGGATTCTGCCGGTAGAAGTTGATTTTCATCATAAACATATCGGCCATTTTGCGGGAACGCATTTTCAGTTCATCGGCTTTATCGCCTTGGAAATGGGCATCGATGGTTTCGTAAAAAAGTTTGAGCCAACGGTCAAAATGCGCTTGTTCGACAGGCAGTTTCATGTGTTTTGGGAAGGGTGCGCCTTTGTAAGTGAGTTCCTGCAGGAGCACGGTTTGCCAGAAGCTGTACATCTTTTGAAGGTGTGCCGGCCAATTGTCTTTGATGACATCGTCGAATATATAACCGATTAGTTCGTCTTCCCTCACTTTTCCGTAAAATTCATCGACGAGCAATTTGATATCATCGAGTGTGGAAATTGTTTTTTTCATCTGCTAAATATCTCCAAAATTAACCAATAAAAAAATGACCCGAATCATGTCCGGGTCATTCTTATATTAAAAGTAAGTTATTGCTAAATTACTTTTTGATGATCTTAAAGGTTTCAACTTTACCTCCGTCAAGTGTTACGCGGAATACATAAGTTCCGGGTGTCAATGAATTCACATTGATTTGACCGTTGGAAACTTTTGAATCTGCCATTACTTTCTGGCCTGCCAAGTTAAATACTTCCACGTTTTCAATAGATTGCTTGGCATCTATGTACAACATGTCTTTAACCGGGTTCGGATAATAAGTGAAGTCGAAAGAATTCATATCAGAAACGCCCAATGGCTCACAGATTAGGTCATACACCAATTCAGTGGCAGGATCCAATGTCCAT
>JAEZDQ010000212.1 GCA_023433225.1 Bacteroidota bacterium
ATATAAATTATAAACCGGTGGCTGAAGTTCTCTAAGCTACCGGTTTTTCTTTTTTATTTTATCCTAAATGAGTGTTTAAACTAAAATCCGCCATAGCGGAGAAAACTTCCCAAAACAAGCATTGCAATTCCCAGAAGTGTGACCATCACAATGTGCAAAGCCATTTCGTTCAGTCTGTCTTTGCCTTTTCTTAATTTGGGAAGTACCCTTGTTTGGGCACTGATGGCAAATAAAACCGTTGTCAATAACAAAAGCAGTTTGGTGGAAACGACCCTTTCCATCGGCGACGCAAACGAAAACCAATCTCTCCAGCTGATCTCAAATTGTAAACTCATCCAAATCCCCGTAACAACCAATAACAATAAAGAAGGCATTCCCAAAGGTTCAAAGCTTTTTTCGAACTTGAGCAAAGGTTGAGCATCACGGCTTCGTAAAATCCCGGGCAACACGCAAGCCGCTAAATAAAGATGGCCTCCGACCCAAACCGATGCACAAACCAAATGGATGATTAATAATAAATGATGGCTCAATGGTTTTCAATTTTCTACAGGAAAGGTAATTAAATATCGTGAATAGACCCAAACGATAAATATCATATTTAGATTCATTCTAAAAAATCATACCTTTGGCTTTCTTAAATTAAAAAATATGAGCACTATAAATCCCGCAACGAAAGCCGTAAAACCAAAAGCCCCTAAAATAGAAGAACTGATTCAAAGCAATAAATCCCTTATACTTGCTACTTTAGACGCGGAAGGAAATCCTGCCGCGAGTTATGCCCCATTCGTTCATCTGGATGGGACTTTCCAGATTCTGGTTTCTTTCATGGCCAAACACACACGGAATTTACGCGACCGGAAAAAAGTCTCGGTCATGCTGATTGAAGATGAAGCTTCCGTCAAACAAATCTATGCCCGTGACCGTTTGACCTTGGACTGCGAAGTGATACAAGTGGATTCCGAAACCGATTTGTGGAACCGGGCGGTTGAGGAGTTAAAAACCCGTCACGGAAAAGTGGTAGATGTTCTTTCCGGATTAAACGACTTCATCATGTTTGACCTCCAACCCATCAAAGGCTCTTATGTGAACGGGTTCGGAAGTGCATATTCCGTCAATCCGGATTTAACGGTTAATGAACACGTAAAAGGTGCACATGGCAAGGCCGAAGCCCCGGAAGCAAAATGATTTTTCAGATTTTTATAGATAGAGAGAGGCTTTGGCCTCTTTTTTTAGCCCCTATCTCCTCATTGCTTAACTTAAAATGTTCGTCTATGGTGTTGCCGAAAGTAGAACTGCCTTAAATATCCCCTTGCACGGGGAAGTAATCGGCGTTTAGCACTATGCTTTCCTTGACAGTCGGACCTCTGCCATTGTTTTTATAATCATAATCGATAGCAACAGAATCCCCAGCACGCGTAACGTTTAAATGGCCAACTTTTTCGCCGCCCAAAATCACGGAAAAGGATTCTTTTGCGGGCAAATCTGCTTGTGAAGATGTTTTCCCTGTTTTTTCTTTGCAGCTTTGGGTTAGTAGCAGTAGTAGGGCGAAATTAGGTAATAGGGTTTTGGGGTTTGAAGCTTGAAAAAGAAGTGCAAATGGCCTTTTTTGTTTGGTTAGTATTTTGATACTCATAAAACTAAACTATTTTTTAATGTGAATTATCCTTAAGCCCATCAAATTTAGCCTTCATCGTCGGGTTGCCATAAGTTAACTTTTGAATTGTCAAATCCTCGGCTTTGTTGTTTGCCAAGCGCAAATTGTTTTCCGAGGACAACAGCGCATCCTTGGTTTTTTGCAGATGCGAGATGGTTTTATCTATTTCGTCAATAGCGGTTTTAAACTTTCGGCTGGCCAGATCATAATTACGGGCAAACCCTTCTTTAAAGGTGTTTATCTTATCCTCAAAATGGGTGATGTCAATATTTTGGTTGCGTATCAAACTCAGTTCTGCCTTGTATTTCATCGAGTTCATCGCCGCGTTTCGAAGCAGCGTGATAATGGGAATAAAAAACTGCGGCCGCACCACGTACATCTTTGGATATTTATGCGAAACATCCACGATCCCCGTATTGTAAAACTCGTTTTCCGACTCCAAAAGCGAAACCATCACGGCGTATTCACACCGCTTATCTTTCCGGTCCTTGTCCAGTTTGGCGAAGAAATCCTCATTCCTTTTTTTGGTGGCGGTCTCGTCATTTTCGTTTTTCATTTCAAACATAATGGATATGATTTCATTTTCCGCATCATCTGTTTCCCGATAAATAAAATCCCCTTTTCCCCCGCCGCTGGAGTCATTGTCCTTTTCAAAATAGGCATTCTGAAAGGCCGTTGCCCGCAATTTATTGAATTCCGATTCGCAATGTTGCTCCAAGGTTTCCCCCACCATTTTGGTGGAAAGTTTCTGTTTGAAATCCTTTAGCCGGGCAATTTCATCATCTTTCATCTTGATCGTTTCCTCCTTTACCAATAGCTTATTGCTAAATTGCTCTTTTATGGATTTTTCCAGCAATTGCGTTTGGGCCGCTTTCACCCTTAAATCGTTGGCTAGATTGTCCCGTTCCTTTTCAATTTGCTTGATGGCCTCAGAGACTGACAGTTTTTTGTCTATTTCCGCATTCTGGATCTTCGATTTCATTTCCGAAATCTCCGCCTCTTTCTTTGCCAAGGTTTCCGCAAGATCGCAATCGCTTTTTGCCTTTAATGCAGTAAGCTCGTGGTCCTTTTTGGCAAGTTGCTCCTGCAATGAATTTCGTAGGTTCGCCTCCGCCAGCTTTATGGCACTTTCCTTTTCCCGCTCCGCTAGGCTAAGCCTATTGTTTAATTCTTCCTCAAATTGATGGTCGCGAACTTGCTTGAGTATAGCTGCAAATCCAGCTTCATCTACTTTAAAGGCTTTTTTGCAGTTTGGGCATATTATTTCGTTCATGGAGGTAAATTTTTATAACGTTTCGGGGGTTTATGAAGTTGGCGATTTCGGAGCACTAAATTGTCAACCTGCATAAAAGTTTGATTGGAAAACTGACTTGATTTAACCAGTGAACCGCCACTTTTGGGTAGGTGCTGTTATAGGGCATTTTTCTTTTTCGCTGTTAGTATTGTATGTATGTCAAATTCTGTTTCTGAAATTTTATACTTCACTTTAAATGTTTTTAATTCTTCAAATTTCAATTCATCCAGTTGTTCTTTTATGTCGTCCAATTTATAATAATTAAAATAAACTCGCCCACCGCTTCCAACTTTAAATTCCGATTTGTTTGGTTCGCCTTCTACGAAACTTAAATATATAAAGCCATTATTGTTTAATAAGTCGTAAGAGTTAGAAATTAGTTCTTTACTCTCTGTCTGCGACAAATAAGGCAAACAAAATCCGCCAATAATTCCGTCAAATTTAGTGTCAAGATTGTTAATTTGTCGGCAGTCCATAATTGCAAAATGTGCAGTCGGATTGTTCCGTTTTGCAAGTTCTACCATATTGGGTGCTATGTCTATTCCGAAAATGTCAAAGTCTGGTCTTTTAGATAACAGATATTTTGTAATGTTTCCTGGACCGCAACCGATTTCCAGAATTTTTGCTTTGGGTTTGTCAATGAAACTACAAATAAAGTTGTAGGTGTCATTATACAAGTCCAACTTCATAAACTTGTCTTGGTATATTGAAGCAATATTGTTCCAAGTGTCAAATGTTTCTTTATAGCTGTCCATTGTTGGTTTGTCGTCTTTTAAAATGCCCTATAACGCCCCCCGCGTGTATGAGTAGTAGCGAATTAATAAGCACTTTTGGCAATGACTTTTGTTAAAAGTACTGACCTTTGATTTAGTACTAAACTCGCTATTTTTTAGACACGCTGTTAGCTAACGTTTTTCTTCATTAATTCTTTCATTTCTTCTTTGTTCGTAGAGGTAGAATCCAATACACATTAATGAAATAAACATTAATGTAAGAGGTATCAAGGTAATATCTGCCCACAACCAACGAACACCTTCTTCATTACCCCTGAATGGTAAACAAATGATTAACAGAAACATAGCGAAGTACAATAACTTGTTTTTCATAAACATTAAATTTTTAAGTGAATATTTATTTCGCACAAATGTCCCTATTAGTATCAATTAGAACAAATAATTTTGGGTTGATAAAAGGTTGATATTTAGGGTTGAAAAGGGTTGATATTCTCATAAGCTGCTAACTATTATGATTTTAATTTGGACCTCAATTCGCTCCTGCTTTTGATATTCAGTTTTCCATAAATTTGATTAATGTGAGACTTCAGCGTACTTTGTTCGATAAATAGCTCGGTCATTATTTCTTTATTTGTCTTTCCCGAAATAATCAGGCCATACACTTCCATTTGTCTCTCCGTCAATCCACCAATGAGGGCATCTATTCCATCGTCTTTAAATTTGGACTGCTCTTTTATTTGATTCGAAAGAATTGAAATTTTCTTTTTATTAATCTGAAAGTAGATGGCAACTAAGAATAAGCTTACTGTTATCAACAGAGTTATAAGGACTGGGTAGTTATGTAGAACCAATTTAATCTCGCCATTCTTTCCTCTTATTGAAATAGCTATTGATGATAGTATAAGGGCTACTACCAAAAGATACTTGTGATATTTTGAAAGAATATTTTTCATTTTCTCAAAATGTTAGCTAACGGTCAAGTATAAGCGTAGTGCGGGTTTTCGGAGCAATACACTGTCCGCCAACACGAACTTTGATAGATGGCAAAATACTAAATTTTAGCCACTTCGCCCGCATTACGCTTATACAATGTTGGCGGTAGTTTATTTATTCAATTCTCCTTAATACCCCCTTTAATTTTGCTTCAACTCCAAGATTATCAAAAAGTTTTTCAGTCAATGTTAATGTCTTCTTGAAAGCTGTTTTAATA